>DATJXP010000001.1:0-4501 GCA_035500035.1 Candidatus Acidiferrum sp.
ACACCCTCGGGATACATGCCCAACGTCGAACGATGCACTGCATTCCAGCGCGCGTTGTTCATCACCAGCGTCGTCGTCGGCAGCCCGTACATGCGCGCAACATGGTGCGCTGCGGTCGGGCAGCCGAACATGTAGGAGCCATCGCCGACGATCAGGATGACTTTCTTGTGCCGGGCACCGAGCTTGGCGCCGACGGCGGCACCGAGTCCGAAACCAAGACCGCCTGCCAGGCTGCTCGACAGATACGAGCGCGGTGCCTTCAACGCGAGAAAATCCATCGGCACTCCCATCTCGTTGACGATGATGGTGTCGTCGTCGATCACTTCGTTGATGCAGTGCGCGATCCAGGCCGGATGCAGCGGAGTGCGATTCTGCATCGACTGCACCAGTTGCTGCAGCTTGCGGCTACGCTCGGCGGAAATGGTCTTGAACTGTTGCTGACGCTCGGCAATCGCGCCGGCATTGGCGGCGCAGGCCAGGCTCAATGCCTGTTCCAGCATGTCGAGCGCCTGCGACGACGAGCCGGTAATGGCGAGGTCCATCTGGAAACCGCGTACCGGATAGCGATTGAACAGCGGATCCGGGGCGACATGAATCAGCCGAGCATGCGGCAGCGGGCTCACCTTGCTCGGCCACCACGGGACTTCGCAGTCGATGACGAGCACGGCATCCGCCTTCGCTATCGCTTCGGCGGGATGAATCCCCAGGAACATCGGATGCGTGGTCGGAATGTTCAACTCGCGCGCGCCGGGCTCGCCCGGCATCGCGACGCCGATGCCGAAGGTTTCGGCGATGCGCGCAATACGCGCGACGTTGGCGGGATCGCGGCCGCTGCTCGAACTGATGATCAGCGGAAACTTCGCTTCAGCGAGCCATTGTGCCGCCTGCTTGATGCCCGCTTGCGACGGCGTGGCCGGCAAGGCGCCAAGCGCGCGCGGCCGCGGCGCCGGGCAGGTCTTGTCGGTAAGGTCGCCGAGCACTTCGCGCGGCATGCACAGGTACACGGGCCCTTTGGGTTCGCTCATCGCGACGTCGAGCGCACGGCCGACGATTTCTTCCGGCGGCTGGCCGGGACGCAACTCGTAATCCCACTTCACCCACTCGCGCACGATGCCGCCCTGGTCGAAGCTGTCCTGCCCCCAGTGGATCGAGGCGTTGCGTGAGCCGATGTGGCCGGTTTCAGTGCTCGGCGTGCGGCCGGCGGTCAGCAGGATGGGCGCCTGATCGCGCGCGGCATTCATCAACCCGCACAGCGCATTGGCGGTTCCGACGGTGACGTGCACCATCACCGCCGCCGGTTTGCCGGTGGCAAGGAAATAACCGTGCGCCATCGAAATCGCGACGTTCTCGTGCGGCACAGTGAGAAATTGCGGTGTTTTGACGCCGGCGTTTTTGGCAGCGACCAACGCTTCGATGATCGGCGCCGTGTCGGTGCCAGCGTTGGCGAACACGTAGTCGATGCCGCGGTCGAGTAGTGCCTGCAGGTAGTTGGACGCAACGGAACGGGTGCTGGTACTCATGACTGTCTCGGGCCGGAAGTATGAAAAATCAGGGCGGGGTTATGTAGTGACTCACGAGCGGGGTGGTGCCCGCCAGCACCAGATGTCGTATCCGCGTTTCGATCGCCGCATCGTGGCGCGAAATTCTCTCATGCTGCCGCAGATGATCAAGCCACGTTTCCACCACGTAGGTTTCGACGAAACAGCCGGGATTGGCGGCCTCCTCGAATATCTGCCAGAACGTGGAGCCGTCGCGGCGGCGCGCCTTGCCTAGCAATTGCATCTCGCGCAGGAATTCGACGCGAGACAGTGCATCCACTTGATAGCGCACCGTGATCATCACCGGACCCTGCTCCGGCTGCACCGGCACCTGCGGCCGCGGCTTGTCCCAATGCAGCGCCGGAGTGTGATCGATTCCGGCATTGCCGCTCACCGGCCAACGGCGCGTGAACAGGGTGGCGGCGACGATGCCGACGGCAGCGGTCAGCAGTGCAGTGCGTATCGAGGTGAGTTCGGTGATGCTGCCCCACACCACCGGGCCTATCGCCAGCGAGCCCATGAAGAAAGTCTGGAAAATGGCGATGCCGCGCGAACGCACCCAGCCGGGCAACGCCACCTGCGCCGACATCTGCGCACAGGTCATTACGGTGATCCACGCCGCGCCGCACAGACTCAAGGTCAGTATCGCCAGCGCATGCACCGGTAACAGCGCCGTGAGACTGATGCCGCAGCCGAACAGGATGGCGGCCGCAGTCAACAGTTGATCGGTGTTCATGAACTTGCGCAACTGCGGCTGCAGGAAACCGCTGATGATGGCACCGGTGCTGATGGCGGCGTACAGATGCGAGAACGTGGTTTCGTCGCCTTCGAGCAGGTTGCGCGCGATCAGCGGCAACAACGCCCACATCACGCAGGCAAAAAAGTAGAAACCGATACTGCGGTAAATGGTCGCGCGCAGGGCCGGCGAATGCCACGCATAACGCAGGCCTGTCGTCACCGCGGAAGTGAAGCGCTCCGGCGGCAGTGCCGCCACCGGTTTTGCGCGTTTCCACTGCCACAGCACGGCTATGATGAACAGGAAGCTCACCGCATTGCAGACGAACACCAGACCGATGCTGATGTTGGCCATGATCACGCCGGCGATCAGCGCGCCGATCACGCGTGACATGTTCATGCCCAGCGTGTTGAGGCCGATGGCGTTTTGCAGGTCCTTGCGCTCCACCACTTCCGGAATGATGCCCTGCCAGCTCGGCATCATCATTGCCATGCCGGCGCCGAGCAGCAGCGTCAGGCTCAGCAGGCTCCAGGCGGCGATCAGGTGCGTCAGCGTCAGCACGGCAATCGTGACTGCCACCAATCCCATGCCGATATTGGCCGCCATCAGGTACAGGCGGCGATCGTAGATGTCAGACAACGCACCGGACGGCAGCAGCAGGAAAAAGGAAGGCAGCGACGTGGCGGTTTGCATCAGTGCCACGATCACGGCGGAGTCGGTCAATTCGGTGATCAGCCAACCGGCGCCGGCGTCGTGCATCCATGAACCGATGTTGGACGCCAGTGTGGCCAGCCACAACCAGCGGAACACGGAATTTCGCAGCGGTGACCACAGCGAATTGGCAGGAGTGGCGTGCTGGCTCATAGATGCTCGGCATCGATCTGGGCCGACATCTTAGCATCGAGGCGGCGCAGGGTCGGACTCAGCACCACGAACAGCACGACGATGCCCAGCATGATCAGGCAGGCAGCGAAAATGGTGTGGGCAACGCCGATGTGCTCGGCGGCCATCGTGGCCGGCAATACCGCCAGCGGCGTCAGGCCCAGCGACAGCATCAACATGCTCGACATGCGGCCACGCACTTCGTTGTGCGCCAGCACTTGTACGATGGTGTTGTTCATCGTCTGCGAGATGTCGTTGAGCATGCTGGCGGCAAGCAGCAGCGCCAGCGCCAGATAGAACGACGGACTCAGACTGAAGGCAGCCAGCGTTACGCCGAACAAGGTGGCGGTGATCAGCATCCAACGCGTGCGCGTTTCCGAATTGCTGAGGCGGGCAACGAGGAAGGCGCCGCTGATGCCGCCGGCCCCGACCATCGCCATCAGCAGGCCCAGGCCATGTTCGCCGACATGCCAGACGTCATCGGCGAACACCACCAGCAGGCTGTGGGTGGGCAGCATCAACAGGATGGGAAACAGGCCGAACAACAGCACCAGCATGATAGGCCGGTGCTGACCTATATAAGTGAAGGAGTACAGCATGTCGCCCAGCAACGACTTCCTGGCTTTCTGATCGGGAAACGAACGTGGCAGCATGAACGTGGTCACCGTCGCCACCGCGTGCAGCGTGATGGCGACGCCGTAGGCACCCGGCAACGTCAGCAGCGGAATCAGCGCGCCGGTCACCGCCGGGCCAACGATGCGGCCGACGTTCATCACCGCGCTTTGCAAGGCCATCGCGTTGCCGAGCAGTTCGCGGCCCACCATGCCGAACACCATCGCGCTGCGGGTCGGCATCACGAACGGAAACAGCACGCCCATCAGGAACGAGCTGAGCAGCAGCACCGGGAAAGTCAGTTTGTGCAGCAGGATCAAGGCAAGCAGCAGCAGTTCGTTGCCCATGATCAGCGCCTGCGTGAGGATCAGCAGGTTGCGCCGCTCGACGCGGTCAATGATGGCGCCGGCGAAGAACGACATCGCGACCATCGGCACCGCCACCACCAAGTTGACATAACCGAGCGCCAATTCGCTTTTGGTCAGCTCCCACGCCAGCAGCGACCGTACCAGCAGTTGACCTTGCATGCCGAGGAAGAAGCACAGCAACGCGCTGATCAGCCAGCGGAACGGCACGCAGGACAAGGCTTCGAAGCCTTTCGGCATCGTACGGACCGGTGGAGAAGGTGCGGCGTAGGACATGGTGATGGGGCAGGGTCGAAAAAGGCGCGATTCTACGCCACGGCCCCGGCGCCGTTCACGTCAAATAACAGGAAATGCATCTGGATGTGTTT
>DATJXP010000002.1:0-5076 GCA_035500035.1 Candidatus Acidiferrum sp.
GCTGATCACCACCAACCGCCCACCCGGTGCCAACACTTCCACTGCCGCCGGCAATACCGCTTCCAGATCCTGCAACTCGTCGTTGATGAAGATGCGGATGGCCTGGAATGCACGCGTCGCCGGATGCTTGTGCTTTTCCCAGGCCGGATTCGCCGCCTTCACTATCTCGGCCAGCTGCAGCGTGCTCGTCAACGGCACTGCTGCCCTGGCCGCGACGATGGCTTTTGCCATGCGCCGCGAAAACTTTTCCTCGCCGTACTCGTACAACACCCGCGCGATGTCCGCTTCGTCGGCATCGCGCAACCATTCGGCCGCCGTGATGCCGCTGCCGTTGTCCATGCGCATGTCGAGCGGTCCGTCCTTGCTGAAGCTGAATCCGCGCAGCGGATCATCCAACTGCGGGGACGACACACCCAAATCCAGCAACACGCCCTGCACCCGTCCGCCGCCATTGGCCGCCACCGCTTCGCACAGCCCGGCAAAACTGCCGTGCCACACTTTTACCCTTGCGTCCTTTGCCTGCAGCGCCTGCGCTTCGGCGATCGCCGCAGGATCCTTGTCCATCACCAGCAACACACCCTGCGCTGACAGCCGCTGCAAAATCAGCTTGCTGTGGCCGCCGCGCCCGAAGGTTCCATCTACATAAAAACCATCGGGGTCGGTGATCAACGCATCCACCGCTTGCTGCAGCAGTACACTTTGGTGCCGGTACGGCTGCGTCATTTCATTCGTACCTACAACGCCAGGCTCTTCAACTTGTCCGACACGCCGACTTCGGCACCGATCGTGAACAGCGAATCCAGTTTGCGGGTCCAGGCCGTTTCATCCCACAACTCGAGCTTGTGGTGCTGGCCGACCAATACGACATCACGGGAAATACCGACGATTTCGCGCAAGCGTGGTGGCACCAGCACGCGCGCGTTGTTGTCCATCTCGAGATCGAAAGCGTGACCGATGAAGAGCAGCTTCAGGCGGCGCTCCAGCGGATCGAAATCACTCAGCTTGTTGATGATCTGCGCACGTTGTTCGTATTCATGCTTGGGATAGAGCAGCAGCGATTCGCGATCATGATTGACGGTGATGACAAGCTGCCCCTGGCAGCTTTCTTCGAGAATCGTGCGGAAGCGCGCAGGGATCGCCAAGCGACCCTTCGCGTCCAACGCCGTTGTTTGCTGACCCGTCAGCAGCACCGCTCGCCCCCGTCAACCACCAGATACCGTTGCACCGAATTGCATCAACAGACTCTGGCCAAAACCCGGCAACAAACTGGTCTCGCCGGGAAACTTTGTGTTTTGGCAAAAAATGGATGAAACAAATGGAGCAGGTTCCCATCGAACCCCTTATCTCCACTTTTCACCCACTTTTATTCCACTACTTGCCACTATAGACGAGTAACCACTTCACAAGCAAGGGCTATTTCATTGTTTTTATTAGGAAAAATTGTCGGGAGCCGTCCGGACACAGGGCGAAAAATTGGGAGGAATAAACGCAAGAAATTACAAAAAGCTATTGGTTGAACTTAAAGTAATACATTAAGTTTGAGAGGCGACTGAGCCATCCAAGGGTACGATTTCAGTTTAAATTAACCCAACCGATGAAGAGCGCCTGCGGCGTTCGAAGTAACAACACCAAAAACGCGCCCATCCGTAGTAAATAGCGCCATTCCAGTCCATGAATAGCGCCATTCCAGTACATGAAGAACGAGTCAGCCGTAAGCCGGGTTCTGTCGTGGACAATCATTCATCTGGGATATGCGTCACCGCATACCTCAAGCAGCCTACCCGAATCCAAGTGCGAGCCACACCATGAGGATTCCTATTTGGCCTTGCTCCAGGTGGGGTTTGCCGTGCCATGGAGTGTTGCCACCCATGCGGTGCGCTCTTACCGCACCATTTCACCCTTACCTATTTATGTGCCGCCAGCGGCACATAGGCGCCGCAACGTTACGTAAACAGGCGGTATCTTTCTGTTGCACTTTCCGTAGGCTCGCGCCTCCCAGGCGTTACCTGGCACCCTGCTCTGTGGAGCCCGGACTTTCCTCCGCGGCGTGCATGACTGCACAACCACAGCGATTGTCTGGCTGACTCAGCGAGAATTTTAAGTGCGGAGAAATAAAAAACCAATCAGTCCTTAATTTCTTGCCACGACAGCGCGAGATCGTAAAGCCGGTTCTTCTTGACGCCGGTGATTTTTGCCGCCAAAGCCGATGCCTGGCGCACAGGCAGTTCCGACAACAGGATTTTCAGGACTTTTTCCGCATCGGCTTCGGTTTGCGTCGACGCTTTATCGGCACCGGCAACTACCAGCACAATTTCGCCCTTGCGCTGGTTTTCGTCAGCCTTCACCAGTTCAAGCAGCTTGCCGAGCGACGCAGGGACGATGGTTTCGAATGTTTTCGTCAGCTCGCGCAACAAGGTCGCTTCGCGATCGGCACCGAATGCATCCACCATGTCCTGCAAGCATTCTTCGATGCGGTGTGGCGCTTCGTAGAAAACCAGCGAGCGTATTTCCTGTTGCACCTCCTGCAACCGGGCCTGACGAGCGGCTGTCTTGGCCGGCAAAAAACCTTCGAAGACGAAACGGTCGGTAGGCAGCCCAGCGCAGCACAACGCGGTGATCACCGCGCTCGCTCCCGGAATTGGCACCACTTTGCAGCCGCGTTGATGCGCCAGTTTTACCAATTGATAACCGGGATCCGACACCAAGGGCGTGCCGGCATCCGAGATCAGCGCCACGTCTTCGCCAGCGGCGATCCGCTTGAGCAATTGTTCGCTGCGCTGCTCTTCGTTGTACTCGTGACAGGACAGCATCGGAGTGGCGATACCCAAGGCATGCAGCAGTTTGCCGCTGTGACGCGTATCTTCGACGGCGATAACCGCGACACCAGTCAGTACTTCTACTGCGCGTTGAGTGATATCGGCAACATTACCGATCGGCGTCGCAACGATGTACAGCGTACCCTGCATGATCGGATTTCAGGCGGGCTGATTGCCCGGCCTCCATTTGATGTTGCAGCCGACACTCGGCTGCTGTTCAGCCGCCACTGGCTTGCCTTGCAATACGCTGTCGAGTGCCGTTCGCAGATCGATACCGTCGACCGACACATTATTGCCTGGGCGACTGGCATCGAGACGACCGCGATAAACCAGCTTGCGACCTTTGTCGAACAGGAAAAAATCAGGCGTACAGGCAGCATCGTAGGCTCTGGCGACGACTTGCGATTCATCCAGCAGGTACGGGAACGGGTAGCCCGCTGCTATCGCCTCTTGCTTCATATTGCTCATGTCATCGGCGGGATAGGCCGCAATGTCATTGCTACTGATCGCCACCACCGCGACGTTACGGGCCTGGTAATCGCGTGCCAAGGCCACCAATTGTTTTTGCACGTGTTTGACGAAGGGGCAGTGATTGCAGATAAACATCACCAGCAGGGCGGAAGCGCTGGAGAAGTCCTGTAAACGATGAATGTTCCCGTCGACGCCCGGCAAGGCGAAGTCAGGCGCAAGAGTGCCCAACGGCAACATGTTGGAAGGCGTCAGAGCCATGATGGTCTCCGTGATGAGAGCATCTCATCATGCCACGACCACAAGCCGGCGGGCTATCCGCTATACTTGGGTCTATCGTTTTACTGTCGCCAGCCCTTTTTCCATGCCGCTCCGTCTTCATCCACTGGGCCTGTTGCCGGCTCTGCTGATCCTCGGCGCCTGCAGCAGCACGATCGAACCGCAAAACCGCAATCCGCAGGCACCCGTTGTCGAACTGCCAGCAAAACCAGTCGCCCCAACCGCCGCGCAACTGCTGGAACAGGCCCGAACCGCCCCTTCGACAGAATCGGCATCGTTGATGCTGCAAGCGGCCACGCAACTGCGCGACGACGGAAATCTTCCCGGGGCCTTGGCCACACTTGATCGCATTCAAGCAACAACGCTGCCCGCGACATTGAAGGTGCAGATGCAGCTGTTACGCGCCGATATTGCGCTGGCCCGCAATCTGCCGCGCGAAACACTGTCGTTGCTGCAGGACGACAACATGCCGCCCATGATCGCGCTGGAAAGCGGACAGCAGCGACAGTTCTACACGCTGCGCGCCAATGCCTTGGCTGCCACCGGTGCCACGCTCGACAGCGCGCTTGAACTCATAAAGCTCGATCCCTTGCTGACTGCGCAGACACAGCGCGGCAATCACAGCAGTATCTGGCAGAAGCTGGTTTCGCTCCCGCCGTCAAAATTGCAGGAACTGACGGCCGGCACCGAAGACATGAACCTGCATGGTTGGTACGAGCTCGCGCTGGCGGCCAGCTCTACCAGCAGCGATCTCGACAAACAACTGCTAGCGCTGCAGGAGTGGCGGGCAACATGGCCTACGCATCCCGCGGCCATCCAGATGCCGCCGCAGATGGAGCTGATCGAAACGCTGGCACGTGACAGGCCTCGGCAAATCGCCTTGTTGCTGCCGCTGGGTACCGGTGCCGGCATCATCGTGCGCGATGCGTTCATGGGCGCCTACTACCATTTGCAGGACTCCGGCGGCCAGGTACCAGTGGTGAAGTTGTATGACACCACGAATACAACCGATATACGGCAATTGCATCAGCAGGCCAGGCGCGAAGGCGCGCAATTGGTCATAGGCCCGCTACTGAAGCAGCAAGTGGCACAATTGCAGGGCGAAGCCGATCTCGGCGTGCCCACCTTGGCGCTGAACAATGTTGACGGAGTCCCGGCTTCGCCGCTTTTGTACCAGTTCGCCCTATCACCGGAAGACGAGGCGCGCCAACTGGCCGGTAAAGCGTGGGCCGATGGCCATCGCCGCGTCGCGATCCTCAGCCCGGCCAGGGACACCAGCGATGTTTCTTCCCGCAAGCGCGACAGTTTCCGCGCTGCATGGGAACGTCTCGGTGGCAAGGTGCTCGCCCTCGACACCTACGAAGACGATTACACCGACAGCATCAGTCGCATGTTGTTGCTTGACGAGAGCGATGATCGTCATCAAAGGCTGGGGCAATTGCTGGGACGTTCGGTTGCCGCGCAGGTGCGTCGGCGCCAGGATGTCGATTGCATTTATCTGCTGGCGCAACCG
>DATJXP010000003.1:0-2521 GCA_035500035.1 Candidatus Acidiferrum sp.
TTTCGGTTTTTATGTTTTGAGCGCTCTGGGCTGTCCACGCTGTTCGGACTTGGCCGCTTCGCGCAGTGACTTCTGTCGGCGCATGGCGCTGGACCACACGCCGACATCATCATCCGATCTATGCGAGCACGCTGACGCCGGTGCCTTGGGTGCTGCCGTAGCTGGTCAGGTTGCTCTCGACCTTGCTCAGTACCGATTGCAACGTCACGCCGCTGCTGCTGCCGCCCAGCATCGACACCAGGTTCTGGAAATCGCTGTTGAGTTTGCCGGTGATGTCGGAGTTGGTGGTCGTGGTGCTGCCGGTGGTCGATGGATCGGCCGAGTTGCTGCCGAGCATCGTGATCAGGCTTTGCAGGTTGGTGTTCAGGTCGTTGTAACCGTTCGGCGTTGCCGTCGTCGTGTCGGTGGACTGCGTCGCTTGCTGGGTGTTGATCTGCTGCAGCGCCTGCCGCAGGTCGCCCATCAGTTGATGCATGGCGGCACGCGGATCGTTGCCGGTGGCGGCGACGCCGGTGGTTTGATCGCTGCCTTGGGTGCTGGCCGTTTGGGTGGACGCATCGGGAAAGCTCAGCCCGCTGCTTTGCAAGGCCTGCATCAAGTCGTGCATCAAGCCACCGCCGCCATGATGGTGGTGATGTTTGCCGCTGGCGCCTTGTGCGCTGCTGGCTGCGCTGTCGTCGCCGTCGTTGTCGGCGCGCTGAACGCCGCAGAACCCTTGCATGGCCATGTTGCCGGTCGATCCGCTGATTGCAGATGTACTCATGTTCGCTACCTCGGTAGATTGCGGTTGAAGATGCGGCAAACCATGGCCGCCGTTCGGCAGCGCCTTGCCGCGCCAGCGCTGGTTTTTACCGGGAAATCCCCCTCTAACAGCCTGGCTGGCGGGTTGGCAGCAGGTGCTGTGCCATCGATGGCGTTGCGACGGAGTTTGCGGCATCGTGTTCAACTCGCATTCAGGAAAGGCGCACATGCCGGTTCCCATCACTCGCATCGAGGCTGACTGGCTGCATCAGGGCAAGGTCGCAATGGCGATGCTGCGTGCCGACCTGGTGGATGCCGAACTGTCGGGCAACAAGTACTACAAGCTGCTGCCCAATCTGCAGTTGGCGCGCGAACAAGGGCAGCGCACGCTGCTGAGTTTCGGCGGGCCGTGGTCCAACCATCTACATGCGCTGGCCGCGGCCGGACACCGCTTCGGCTTCGCCACCATCGGCATCGTGCGCGGCGACCAGGGCGGGCCGTTGACTGTGTGCCTGCACGATGCGCGCGAGTGGGGCATGCAACTGCAGTTCGTCAGCCGCGGCGACTATGATCGCCGCCACGATCCGGCGTGGTGGGCCGAATTGCAACAGCAGTTCGGCCCGCACTACCTGATCCCGGAAGGTGGCGCCAACCGGGCCGGCATCGTCGGCTGTCAACAGTTGATTGCGGATCGCCACGACTACACTCACATCATGCTGGCCTGCGGCACCGGCGCCACGCTGACGGGTATTGCCAGTGTCAGCCGGGTGCCGGTGATCGGTATCCAGGTGTTGAAGGGCGCGGGCTATCTGCAACAGCAGGTGGCAAGTTTGCTGGTGCAACACGGATTAGCGGCCGCATGCGATTGGCGCGTGCTGGACGCGTGGCATCACGGTGGTTACGGCCGGGTTACACCAGCCTTGCTCGATTTCATGTACAAGGCGGAGGCGGATACCGGCATTCCGCTCGAGCCTGTGTATGCCGCCAAGCTGCTGTGGGCCGCCAGGGCACTGATCGGCGAAGACTATTTTCCGCCGGGAGCCCGGCTGTTGCTGGTGCACGGTGGGGGTTTGCAAGGCCGGCGTTCGCTGGGCTGATGTTATACTGCGGCCCCTGTTTTCAGCCTCATTTGCCCCATGCAGCAGTTTTCCACCATCGGCCTCATCAGCCGGCGCGACAACCGCGACATCATCGACACCCTGACCCAGGTGGCGAACTTCCTGCGTCAGCGACCCAGCACCGCGTTGGTGGTCGATGAGTCGGCGGCAGGGTTGTTGGCCAACCCGCAATTGGAAGTGGTGCCGCGCGAGACAATGGGCGAGCGTTGTCAACTGGTGATCGTGGTCGGCGGCGACGGCAGCATGCTCAAAGCAGCCAACCTGATGGCCGAACAGGACGTGCCGGTGGTGGGCGTCAACCGCGGCCGGCTCGGTTTCCTGACCGACATCATGCCCGACGATCTCGAACCGGCGCTGGAAAAAATCCTGTCCGGCCACTACCGCGAAGAGCCGCGTTTCCTGCTCGAGGTCAGTTCCGGCGAAGGTGCTCATCAGCGCCTGCTGGGCGCGGCGATGAACGACGTCGTGCTGCACCCGGGTATCGCGGCGCAGATGATCGAGTTCGATCTGTACGTCGATGGCCAGTTCGTTTGTCATCAGGCTTCTGACGGTTTGATCATCGCCACGCCGACCGGTTCCACCGCTTATTCGCTGTCGGCCGGCGGGCCGATCATGCATCCGAAGCTCGACGTGCTGGCGCTGGTGCCGATGTATCCGCACAG
>DATJXP010000004.1:0-17054 GCA_035500035.1 Candidatus Acidiferrum sp.
GAGCATGTACAGGCTGCCGTTGATGAACAGCAGCGCCGTATGCTGCAAGTGGGAGTTGCCGAGGCCGAACAGCTCGGCGAAGCCGGTCAGGTAAATTGCCTGCAGCCAGGTGAATATGAACGCCGCCGTCGTCGCCGCACGCGCGAAGCCGGGAACCAGTACCAGTTGCCGGTTGCTGATCAGCGTGCGCCACACTTTCGGCGCCATCGCGAACGGCAAACCCAGCAACAGCACATAGGCCAGGATGACCAGCCCGTACGCGAGCGTCCGCGAATACCAGCTTATCGGCAACGTCAGCAGCAACAGCAGCAGGCCGAGATAACTCAGCCAGGGCCGGATGCCGCTGAAGGGCAGGAAATATTGGCGCAACAAACTCAGCATCGTCTCGGTCTCGTCGTCATTCCGTTCGTGGCGCGCTCATTTCTCCGGCAACAGCGTCACGCGGACGTGGTTGTCGGCGGGGAAGAACTCGCGCATCGCATCGCGCATCGACGCCGTGGACAGCGACGCCAGCGTTTTCGGATAGTTCAGCAGGTCTTCGACGCCGTTGCCGGTTTCCATCTGGTAACTGGATTGCAATTGCGCCAGCCAGGACTGGTTCTGGCGCAAGCCGGTTTCGTAGCTGCGCTGCGCGGCTTCGCGCACGTTGGCGAACTCGGTGTCAGTCGGCCCGTTCTGCTGCAGCCTGGCGATTTCGGCGAACACGGTGTTGGCCAGTTCGTCGGCGCGCTCCGGTGCCGAGCCGAAATCGACATTCACCACGAAGGCGGCTTCGGGCCGGAACTCGATCAGGCGCGACACGCTGACGCTGTAGGTGCCGCCGAGTTGTTCGCGCATGATTTCGCGCAGATGGTTCTGCACCAGGTCCATCAGCAACGACAACTTGACGCGCTCCTGCGTGTTGCGCACGTCGAATTTGCCGTTCCAGACGATGCGCGTGCGGCTCTGCGGTTCGAGCCCGCGTTTGACGGTTTCCTGCTTGACCCCTTGCACGTAACGGATGCCGACATCTTTCCAGGTTTCCTTGCGGCCGGCGGCGGGCAAGCCGCCGAGGTAGGTTTCCACCAGCGGCTGCAGCGCTTTCGGATCGAAGTTGCCGACGAACACGAAGGTGAACCCCGAGGCGTCGCGGAAACGGTCCTGGTAGAACGTCATCGATTTGGCAAGATCGGTTTGCTGCAACATCTCCGGCGTCGGCGGCTGACGGCGCGGATGGTTCTGGTAAAACAGTTTTTCGAAGGCGTCGCTGAAGGCCGTGGCCGGTGCGGCGTTACGGTTCTGCAACACGGTGCCCAGCTGGGTCTGGAACACCTGGAAGAACGCTGCATCGGCGCGCGGCGCGGTAAAGCGCAGGTAGATCAGTTGCAGCATGGTTTCGAGATCGGCCGGCGAACCGCCGCCTTGGATGCCTTCTTCGTAGTCGGCAATGAACGGGTTGACGCGCGCCACCTTGCCGGCCAGCTTGCGCTGCAGTTCGATCCCGTTGAAGTTGCCGAGGCCGCCGTTGGCGATGATGCTGGCCGCGGTATTGGCGGCGATGTAATCGGCATCGCTGGCGAGCGACGTGCCGCCGGGCACGAAACCGGAAAACACGATTTCGTCCTGCTTGAAGTCGGTGGGCTTGATCGCCACCTTGACGCCGTTGCCGAGCGTCCATTCGGTGATGCCGCCTTCGAGCGTGCGCGTCTGCGTCACCGGCGAACCCTTGGGTTTTGCCGGCAGCAGCGGCTGGTCGTTGCTGGTTTCGACGTTGGGTTTGATGTCGGCCTTGGCTACGTTCGCGATCACTTCTTTCAGTTCGGCTTCGGTCGGCGGCACCAGCCCGGCTTTCTCCGGCATCGTCACCGTCACCACGCGATTGGCTTCGCCTATCCACTGCTTGCCGACCTGGTTGGTTTCTTCCAGCGTGATGGTGTTGACGAAACGCGAACGCAGCGCCACTTCGAACTCGGTGCCGGGAATCGATTCGCCGGTCAGGTACGAGCGGATCATCTCGGCCGCATGCGAGGCCGACGAGCGGTTGTCGCGCGCGGCGTACATCTGTTCGAGGTTGCGTTGCATCACGGTCTTGACGCGGTCGAACTCGGCCTGCGAAAAGCCGAAGCGTTTGACTTTCTCGGCTTCGGTCAGCAGCGCTTCGAGTCCGCGTTTGGCACCGGTTTCCGGCACCGCGGCGGCGAGCACGTAGGCCGATACCGGCCGCACCAGCGATGTGTGCGCCGATTGCGCGGCGAGGAACGGCGCATTGGGTTGACGCGACAGCTCCTGGAATCGCAGCGACAGCATCGTGTTGTAGAAATCTTCCACCATGCGCTGGCGCACGCCGCCGGGCGTCCAATCGGTGATCGGCGGCAGCATCTGGTACACCGATACCGACGTCGTGGTGACTTCCGGATCGGTGGTGATGGCGAACAAGGTGTCGTTGTGCGACGGCACGTCATAACGCTGGCGTGGCCGCGCATTCTTGCTGGCGGGCAGCGCATCGAAGTGCTGGTGGATCAGTTTTTCCACCGTGGCCTTGTCGAAATCGCCGACTGCGACCACCGCCATCAGCTCGGGCCGGTACCAGTCCTGGTAGAACTGGCGCAGCACCTTCCGGTCGAAATGCTGGATGCTGTCGAGCGTGCCGATCGGCAGCCGCGTGGCGTAGCGCGAATCTTTCAGCAACACCGGCAGTTGCTTGTTGCGGACGCGGTTCTGCGCGCCCTGGCCGAGGCGCCATTCTTCGGCCACCACGTTGCGTTCCTGATCGACTTCGGCCGGCTCCATCGTCACGCTGTGCGCCCAGTCCTGCATGATCTCGAGGCCTTGGTCCAGCGGTTCGGGTTTGTCGGTCGGCACTTGCAGCATGTACAGCGTTTCATCGAACGAAGTCGAGGCGTTGACGTCGTTGCCGAATTTCATGCCGATCGACTCCATGAAGGAGACGAGGCTCTGCTTGGGAAAATGTTCGGTGCCGTTGAACGCCATGTGCTCGAGCACATGGGCGAGACCAAGCTGGTTGTCGTTCTCGAGGATGGAACCGGCATCGACCACCAGCCGCAGTTCGGCGCGCTGGCGCGGTTCCTTGTTCTCGCGGATGTAGTAGTGCATGCCGTTTTTCAGTTCGCCCTTGGTCACCTTCGGATCGAGCGGCGTTTGCTGGTCCAACGCAATCGTGAATGCTTGCTGCGGCAGTTGCGCCAGCGGCAGGTTCTGCGCTTGCGCGGCGACGGTCAGCGCCAGCGCGGACGCGAACAGCGCCAGGCCGAACACGCCTTGGCGGTTGATTCCTGCGAGTGTCTGCTTCGACATGTACAGCTCCTTTTTCGTTGTTGGCATGACGGTCAAACTTCCGGTTTGGGCATCAGTAATAACCGAGGTTCCGCTGCATCTCTTTCATGCGTGCAGTTCCAGGAACAGGTCTTCCAGCGACAGCGAGTCGATCTGCGTGCCGGCCGGCAGATCGGCCGCGGCATAATGGTTCCAGTCGCGCAGCAACACCGTGGTTTCGCCGTTGGCGGCGCTGCGTTTGCGCAATACCGATTTGCCAGCGACGGCCGGCGGCAACTGCGCGCCTTTCGGCAGTGACAATCGCACGATGTTTTCCTTCAGGTCGTCCATGCCGGCGTCGAGCGCGAGGCGGCCTTCCTGCATCAGCCACACGCGCGAGGCGACGCGTTCGAGGTCGCTGACGATGTGGGTCGAGAACACGATGCTGCGGGTCTGGCCACTGGCGATATCGACCAGCTCTTTGAGGAACTGCCGGCGCGCCACCGGGTCGAGACTGGCCACCGGTTCGTCGAGAATGATCAGATCGGGTTCGTGGCCGAGCGCCGAGATGATCGACAGTTTCTGGCGTTGCCCCACCGACAACTTGTTGATGCGCGTTGCCAGCGGCACCGCCCATTCGCGCGCGAGGCGGTCCACCAACTGGCGGTTCCAGTTCGGATAGAACTCGGCGATCAGCGCGAGATAACTCTCGGCCTTCATGCCTTCCAGCAGTTCGTCGCGCTGCGGCACGAAGCCGATACGGGCCTTGGTGGCGCCGTCCATCTCGATGCTGGCCTGGCCAAAGATGCGGGCACTGCCGCCGTCGGGCAGCGAAAAGCCGAGCGCGGTTTCCAGCAGCGTGGTCTTGCCGGCACCGTTGAGGCCGAGCAGGCCGATGACTTCGCCGGGGCCGACGCTGGCGCTGATGCCTTGCAGCACTTCGGTCCGATCGAAGCGCTTGGCAAGCTGATCGAGCGAGAGGGCAGGGTCAGTCATCGTGTTGCTCCATGGTGTTCTTGAGTGCCTTCAATACATCGTCGGGCGAGAGCTGCAATTGGCGCGCGGCCATCGCCAACTGCTCGACCGCCGGTTGCAGGTGCTGCAAGCGCGCGGCTTTCGATTCCTTGCTGCCATGCTCGGCGGCAATCGTCATGGCCTTGCCGCGCTGGCGTTCGAGCAGGCCTTCGTTTTCCAGCAGGCTGTAGGCTTTGGAGATCGTCATGGGGTTGACCGCATGCGTCACCGCCAGTTCCCGCACCGACGGCATCTCGTTGCCGGGTTGCAACTGGCCGCTCGCCACCATGCGCCGCACCTGCTCGATCAGCTGGCGGTAGATGGGAATGCCGGAATTGGGATTGAGCGTGAACAGAGCCCTGCCCTCCATGTGTATTAATACAATAATACACTAATGCAGTTGCGTGCAACTGGTTTCTTCTTGGCGGTTTCTTAACGGGAAACTGCGGAGTGGGGTGGCAGAATCCGCGCGCTTTTTACCGGAGGCTTCGCTTGCGCAATATCCATGCACACAAACTGGCGCTCATTGTCTGCACGGCCATCGTTGGCGCCGGCAGGGTCATGCCGGCGCGGGCGCAAGCGGATGGCGAAGCCTGGAACGCCAACTTCCAGGCCACCTATGTCTGGCAGGGGAAGGAAGCGTTCCCGGCGGCTTATTCGGGCGCCAACAGCCTGTCGCCCGCGCACGAGAAAAGTTATTCGTTTACCGCGACTGCTTTTTTCGGTCTGCGATTGTGGGATGGCGGCGAGCTGTATCTGAATCCGGAAGCGGCGCAGGGCATGGCACTCAGCGGCCTGACCGGCCTCGGCGGTTTTTCCAACGGCGAAATCGCCCGCACCTCCGGCGCCTCGTTGACGCTGTATCACGCACGCGCATTCTTGCGCCAAAGCTGGGACGTAGGCGGCGAACGGGAATCAGTCGAATCCGGCCCCAACCAGTTGGCCGGCAGCGTGGCGAAACGGCGCTGGGTACTGACGCTGGGCGAACTGTCGGTGACGGACCTGTTCGACAACAACCTTTATAACCACGATCCGCGCACGCAGTTCCTCAACTGGTCGCTGATGACGTACGGTGCCTACGATTACGCGGCGGATGCGCGCGGCTATTCGCGTGGCGCCGCGCTGGAGTGGTACCACGACGAATGGGCAGTGCGGGCAGGGCGGTTTCTGCAACCGAGCCAGCCCAACGTGCTGCCGCTGGACCCGCACTGGTTCCGTCATTACGGCGATCAGGTCGAATTCGAGCATGCGCACGAACTGAATGGACTGCCCGGCAAGTTGCGCGTACTCGTATTCCGCAACCGGACCAGAATGGCGCGCTACCAGGATGCGATAGATCTCGGCCTCGCCACCGGTACCACGCCCGACATCAACCTGGTGCGCAACACCGAGCAGATCAAGTCCGGCATCGGCGTGAACCTGGAACAGGCACTCAGCGACGACATCGGCCTGTTCGCGCGCGCCAGCCGTGCCGATGGCAACACCGAAACCTATGCCTTTGCCGAAATCGACGACTCGTTGTCCGGCGGTTTGCTGATCAAGGGCAATCGGTGGAGTCGCGCGGATGACACCATCGGTATCGCTGCCGTGCGCAACGGCCTGTCGCGCGAGCGGCGCGATTACCTGGCCGCCGGCGGCATCAGCTTCTTTATCGGCGATGGGCACCTCAACTACAAACCGGAAGCCATCGTCGAAACTTATTACAGCTTCGCCGTCACGCATGACACGCGACTGTCGCTCGACTGGCAGCGCATCGCCAATCCCGCCTACAACGCCGACCGCGGCCCGGTGAACCTGATCGCCGCACGCTTGCACGTCGAATTCTGAACCGGCCGCCGATTAGCGGTTGAATTCCGCCGCCAGCTCGGCTAATGAAGGCAGTGACGGCCCCGCATTCCGCGCGCGTCACGGAGGTTCTATGCTGAAGATCGGCTTTTACGTGCCCGACACCCACCTGGAAGAAGTAAAGGACGCCATGTTCGATGCCGGTGCCGGCAAGGTCGGCGAGTACGATCGTTGCTGCTGGCAGTGCTTCGGCCAGGGCCAGTTCCGGCCGCTCGAAGGCAGCGATCCCCATCTCGGCGAGCAGGACGAAGAGGAGCGGGTGCCGGAGTGGCGGGTGGAGATGGTGTGCGACGACAAGGCGATCAAGGCGGTGGTGGCGGCGCTGCGCGAAGCGCATCCGTACGAAGCGCCGGCGTTCGACGTGGTGCCGCTGCTGGAATTCTGAGCAAGGTGCCACGTGTCCTTATTGGATTCATTGCGTGCCCGGTCGCCGATGGGTTTATAGTGGGCGCATGAAAACGCGTCTGCTTCCCATGCTGCTTGCGGCTTTCCTGCTGGTGCTGCCTGCCGCCGCCCAGCAGGAGCAGGACCACATGGACCCGAACATGAAGCCCGAAGCCGAGTTCCACATGGCGCGCATGTTCTACCACGACGGCGGCGCCGCCAATCGCGGCCGTTACGGTTTACGGCGCGGCTGGTGGGCCATCGATTACCCCGATGCCGAGATACATTTTCACGGCGGCGTTACGCGGCTCACCAACATCAACATGGCCGAGGACAGTCATCACATCGACCTGATGAACCCCGCGCTGTTCGATCACCCATGGCTGTTCGCGCAGCAGATCGGGCAGGGCAACTGGAGCCCGACCGACGAGGAAGCGGCGCGCTTGCGCGAATACCTGTTCCGCGGCGGCTTCCTGGTGATCGACGATTTCCACAACGAAGGCCAGTGGCAGATCATGCTGAAGGCGATGGACAAGGTGCTGCCCGGCATGCCCATCGTCACGCTCGGCCCCGAGCGCGACGAAATTTTCCACGCGCTGTACGACCTCGACGCGTTGACGCAGATTCCCGGCCGGCGCCACTTGTACCGCGATGCCGACGGCACCATCAAAGCCCGTCTCGAAGGGCCGCAGCGCTGGGCCGGCGTCTATGACAAGAAGGGCCGCTTGATGGTGGTGATGAACTTCAACATGGACATGGGCGATGCCTGGGAACATGCCGACGACCCGGTGTATCCGGAGCCGATGACGGCGCTGGCCTACCGCTTCGGCATTAATTACGTGGTCTATGCGATGACGCATTAGCAAGTCGGGCTTGCTGTCTTGTCACGGTGTGTACACTGCTTTACGCTACCCCGACAGCATCAGAGGGGGTGCGTTTCCGTCATGACCCAGACACACCGGTACGCCAGCAGTTTCGTGGCCGCGCTGTGCCTGCTGTGCGCTTTTGTATGCGTTGGTTTGTATGCTGACGCCTGCCGCGCCGACGAAGCCGATTTTCCCCAGCCGGTGTCGCTCAACCCGGCGGTCAATTTCTGGGTCAAGGTCTATACCCAGGCCGATACCGAAAGTGGCTTCCTGCACGACCCCGACAACCTCGACATCGTTTACGAAAAACTGCCGCGCGATCTGACGCTGATCGACCAGCATCGCAAGCAGATCGTGCGCGATCTCAAGTTCCTCGCCACCGGCGCCCGCACCAACCTCAGCGACAGCCAGCAACACATCCTCGACCTGTGGGGCAAGGATGTCAGCAACGAACGTTTGAAACAGGCGGCCGACAACGTGCGCTGGCAACTGGGCCAGAGCGACCGCTACCAGGAAGGTTTGACCCGCGCCGGCGCCTACCAGCCGCACATTCGCGCGGTGGCGCGTTCGCTCGGTATGCCGGAAGAACTGGCATCGCTGCCGCACGTGGAGTCGTCGTTCCATCCCGGCGCCTCGTCGAACGTGGCCGCCACCGGCATGTTCCAGTTCATGCGCGAAACCGCGCGCCGCTTCATGCGGGTCGATAACCTGGTCGATGAACGGCTCGATCCGTACAAGTCGGCGTTCGGCGCGATGAAACTGTTGAAGGAAAACTACGACGAACTCGGCACCTGGCCGCTGGCGCTGACCGCGTACAACCACGGCACCAACGGCATGGTGCACGCGGTGCAGGTGACGGGCACCACCGACATCGGCCGCATCATCGAGCAATACAAGGGCTCGCGCTTCGGCTTTGCCTCGCGCAACTTCTACGCCGAGTTCCTCGCCGCGCGTGAAGTGGAGAAAAATGCCGACAAGTATTTCGGCGGCGTCGATAAACAGAGCGCGCCGCAGTTCGCCGAGTTCGAGATGACCGGCTTCGTCGATGCCCGCGTACTGGCGCGCAACCTCGGCGTCAGCATCGATGCATTGAAGCAGGATAACCCCGCGCTGCTGAAGCCGGTGTGGAGCGGCAACAAACGCATTCCGAAGGGTTACATCGTCAAGCTCGACAAGAGCCACCTGGAAGCCAGCCCCGAAGTCGCCATCAGGAACATTTCGCCCGACGACCTGCACAGCGCGCAGACCATCGACGAAACTCACACTGTGGCGAAGGGCGACACGCTGTCGAAGATCGCCAGCCAGTACAAGACTTCGGTGGCCGAGCTGATCGCCATCAACCAACTCGGCAACCGCCACGCGATCAAGATCGGCCAGAAGCTGATCCTGCCGCAGCCGAACGGCGCGGTGCCGACGCTGGTGGTCAACCGCAACGAACAGGAAACTTCGAAGAGCGGCCACTACATCGTGCTGAAAGGCGACACGCTATCGACCATCGCCAGCCGCTTCAAAGTGCCGGAGAAAACGCTGCTGGCGCTCAACGATCTGCAGGACGCCAACAGCCTACAGCCAGGTCAGCAATTGTTGCTGAAAGCCGAGACCGCCAAGCCGGCACCGCCGCCCACGGTTGCCACCGACATCGACCGCGCCGTGGTCGGCGGTTCGGCACCGACGACGATACCGGAACAGGCGATGGCGGTGGCGTCGATGGTGCACAGCATGAATGCGGCTGATTATGCAGTAGCCGACGACAACACCATCGAAGTACTGCCGGAAGAAACCGTCGGCCACTACGCCGACTGGCTGCGCGTGCAGAGCAAGGACCTGTACAAGCTGAACAAGCTGAAAGAAGGCAAGAACGTCAAGATCGGCGCGCGACTCAAGCTCGACTTCACCAAGGTCGATCGCGAAAAATTCGAAACCCGCCGCCGCCAGTTCCACAGCAATCTGCAAACGCAGTACTTTGCCATCTGGCGCATCAGCGACACCGCCAACTACCAGCTCAAGGGCAACGACTCGCTCGGCCAGCTGGTGCGCACCAACGACATCCCGCTGTGGCTGTTCCGTCAATACAACCCCGGCATCGATCCCGCCCATGTGCAGGCGGGGCAGACGGTGGTGATTCCGAAAGTGGAACGTGTGGGTGGTGTCAGTCGTTGAGTGGATTTATCGAAAAATAAGAATTTTAGAACCTTCAAGGACGATTGCAGTGATTTTATATCTCTTACCTTTCTTTAAAATTTTTCTACTTCTCAGATCAAGGATGGGGGCATACATATGTCCGTGCAAATGATGATGAGATGGTTTCTGATTTTCTTGCTGAGTATTTTGAATCTCTTTCAAGTATTGAATGCTGCTGAAGGTGGATCCCCTCAAGTCGAATTACTTCAGTTGGGTGGTGATAAGAATCCCATGTGTCGGGATTATGCAAATGAAATGCTTAAGCATCGAGTGGCAGAAACCAATTATTGTGGCGTTGGCATGCCAGAGAATAACCCTGACTACGCTTTAATGAAGTGGGCGGATATCGATCCATTACAGAACATCGAAATAATCAAGGTTATGCATTATTGGCACAATCTCAGTTTGCCCGCTAACGACGAACTTCATCGAAGACAACGTAACAGTCGAGAGCCGGTCAGGGAGTTGCTAGATCTGTATTGGGCCAAGGCGGAATCGGAGGTTATGAAGTGGATAAGTGAAGGCAAAATTCACTTACAACACAGTCAATTCGATCTGGATTCTGATGGAGTCATGGAAGATTTCTACAGAATGACGCCAATTTCAGGTGGCCGCGTGGTTGAGGGTTACAGCAAGCCTGATCCGGTTGGGATAGAAAATGGCTGTAAAAATTTTGGATTGCCTGATAGTGATGGACGCTATATCTACTACACACCAATTAAATCATCTTCGGCGAGAATTAATAATTTTTTAAGAGGGATCGATCTAAAGGCTAATGGTTTTTTTTCTTACAAGGAAAAAATTTATCTTGAGTATGACCATAATATTTTCGAATTCAAAAAAAATTCTGTCGAACGACATGTATGTTTTGTGCAGATTGTGGGAAAAAAGAAGTAGGGTTAAATAAGGGCCGGGGCGATTGCGACGTTGCCAGACAAATTCACTTTTGTGACTCTGACTCGGATTTCTCCGCCTCCGGCTCATAAATCTGCGTCGTCCCGGTAAACATCGGCTTGCCGGTGGCGTCGATGATGGAATCGGCGAGGCCGATGGTGGGGAAATTGCGGGCGCGGACGCCGGCGATCTTGATGTGGTCGCCGAGCTTCAGCGAGTCGCGTTTCCAGCCGCGGCGCATCAGCGTGGTCGGGCTCGGCAGTTCGAAGTCCCAGTTCACGGTGGCGCCCTTGTCGTCCTTCACATCGACGTAAACCCGCGCGTGCGGGCTGCGCCATTCCACCTTGGTGACGGTGCCTTCGAACTCCACGCGCGATTTGAAATCGAATTCCGATTGCGAGTGATGGGCGAGAGTAACCGGGCTCAGAGCGAATGCGGCGATGGAGAAGAGGGCGGTTGGCACTAGCTTGTTCATGGTGTTCCTTGTGGTTGGCACGGCAAAGGTTCGGCGTTGAGGCTCGCGTTTATTTGTACAGCTTCACGTCCTGCTCGTTGTCCATGCAGATTTCTTCCAGCATCGGCGTGTCGGCTTGATAGGCCATCTCGATGGTGACGGACCACGGCTTGGTATACGCCTTGGGATCATCGACGGCGATCTCGACTTGCAGCACGCCGAAGTTGACGCGCTTGAGCCGCTCGGTGACGTGGGCCGACTCGGTGACCGGGCTGCCCTGGATGTCGAGCCACATGTCGTCGCGCAGGCCGATGGTGTCGATGACCAAGGTATCGCCGTCCCAATGCGCGACTGAGTAACCGTTCCAGGTCGGGTTCGGATTTTCCGGCAGTGGACGACCGTCCATATAAATCTCGCGGTAGGCGCCGTTGAATTCATGCAGCACCACCATCAGCGTCGGCGTCTGCACGATCTTCATGTATTGCGGCAACGTCCACGCGCGCGGAAAGTTCGGTGGCTTGCAGTAGGTGTGGGGATCGTCGCGGTTGCCATTGGCGCGGCGCACCTTCATTTGTTCCTTCGACCACTCGGTGTAGGGCAGGCCGTCCTTCAGCTTGATGCCGAGGTTGATCTGCTCGCGCGCCATACGTTCTTCCTGGATACAGTCGGCCTTGCGGCAGTAATCCTTGGCTGGCACGTTGGCAAACCACATGCCGGAGAAATCCGGCTTGCCGTCGCGGGTTTTCGGCGCCGCCGCTTTCAGATCGGGCTTCCCGTCGGCGGTGCGCGGAATGCCCGGCGTTTTCCAGTCGAACCACTGCGCCGAGGCCGTGCCGGAAAATGCCAGCGCGAACAGCGTGAACAAGGTGCACAGTATTTTCGCCGATGCGGTAAAGTTGGTTAGCGAGAAGAGTCGGGTCATCGATGTCAGTGTTGGAGTGGTTTTTGTCATTTCAGTCAGCATTCATCGAGCAATCGTCAAAGTGAACTACACTCGGCGCCAATGTACAACTCCACCAATAACAGGCCGTGAGGAGCGGCAGCGAACAACTTATGGATACAACAACAACCCTGGAACCGGGCAACCGTCACGCCTATCCGATGGTGCGCGGCGGCGGTGTTTTTCTCGCCACGATAGGAATCGCATTGATTGCTGGAGTCGTTGCCAGCGGCGAGCAATTGGTCAATTACGCAGTGTTTTTTGCCGGCATTGGCCTGGCGACGTTCTTGCTGATATTGGTGGCGCGCCGGTTTTCCTACGGTAACCCGACGCGACTGCAAAAAAACGCGATGATTGGTGCCGTCACGCTGGAAGTGCTGCTGTTCGTGGCGCAAGGCCGCCTGTTGCCGCACGGTACGCCGGAAGCGACGCGCTGGATGTGGGTGCTGATGATCGTCGGTGCACACTTCCTGCCGATGGTGTTGTGCTTCGGCCCGCGTGTGCTGGCGCTCGGGCTGTTCTGCCTCGCCAATGCCGCCGTAGGACTGTGGTTGAACGACATGCCCGTGCTGTTTCTGCTGATAGACGGCAGCGCCAAACTGGCAGTGGGAATCTGGCTGTTGCTGGATAAGCCGGCGAAGGTGACTACGCCGCCACTTCCTTCCACACGAACATCCTGATCGCCAGCACCAGCAACCTCGGGCCATGGCGCCGCGCGTTCAATCGTCGAACAACGCGGCATTGATCGGCTTGAGGCTGCGGAACACACGCACGCGGTCTTGCAGGGATGTCACCACCAGGTCGATCAGACCATCGCCGTTGATGTCGCCTACGGCCAGGTTGAAGTTGGTATTGGCCACGAAGACCTCGCTCGCATCGACGAAGCTGCCGTCGCCGCGATTGAGCAGGATGGAGCGCGACAAGGTGTTCGCGCTGTTATCGGTGCTGACGCTACGCAGCACGATGTCGGGCAGGCCGTCGGAGTTGATGTCGACCACATGGATCGCCCAGACCCAGCTGTTGGTAGACGGAAACTGCAGATTCAGACGCTCAGTGGCATCGCTGAACTGGCCGTGTCCGTCATTGAGCAGAAATTGCAGGCCTGGTACGAGCGAGTTCTGGTCGGTGGCGAGCAGTAGATCGGCTGCGCCATCGCCGTTGACATCGGCGCAGACGATGGCCGTCGTGTTGCCGCTATCGCCGAACAACTTGGCCGGCAGCACGTAGCGCGTGTCGGGGGCAAAGTGCCCGGTGCCGTCGTTCATCAGCACACGGTTGGGCGCGGCCGTTGACGGGCCGCCTGCGGCGTAATAGCTGCCGCCGATGACCAGATCCGGCTTGCCGTCGCCGTTGATGTCGCAAAACGCCGCGTCCGATGCAGGCGAGCCCCACGCGCGCGCCTCGACGACCCGATCGCTGGCATCAGTGAAGTGGCCGCTGCCGTCGTTGAGCAGCAGACGCGAGCCATCGTAGTTCACCATGAAGATGTCGGCTGCGCCGTCGCCGTTGACATCGGCGACCGCGACGCCATGGGTATAGTGATCGGCGGTCGGCAGCCGCAGGGCCGTCTCGTCGATCAGATGGCCAGAGGCGCTGCCGACGAGCAGACGTGACTGGGTGCCCGGGTAGGGATCGGTGTCGGTGCCGGTGTCGGCGATGAACAGGTCGGGGCGGCCATCGCGGTTGTAGTCGGCGATCCACATGCGCCGCGGGTTTATCGCCTGCACGTTGCCGATCAGCGCATCGGTGTCTTCGACGAAGCGACCGCTGACGTTGCGAAAGGCGAGCAGTTTGCGATAGGTGGCCGGATAGGTGGGCCGTGCCACCTGCGTGACGAGCAGTTCGGGGTTGCCGTCGCCATTGATGTCGATCAGGGTCGATTCGCTGGCATCGGTGAGTACGCCTGACGGTAACGTCGACGTGCTTTCCAGAAAGTAGGGTCCGGACTCAAGCACTGCGCTGTGAGCTGTGCCTAGCTCCAACGTACGAGACAACGTGAGCGAGGCGGCTCCAAGATCACGCGCACTGCTACCTTTGCGCTCGTCCAGCGGCCACAGAGCAGCGAGCCCTGTGCTATCCGTGGGTATCGCTTCGGGCATCGCAGCTTTGAGTTGTGCCGCACTGCGCGCTGTCTGCCAGACCCGCACCTGGCGCGCGTAGAGTCCGGCCGGGTCACCACTGCGCGAGAAATTTCCGGCGGCGTCAAAAGGTGCGCCGATGCCGAACGGGATCGTCGGCGTCGCTGCGATCGGCGAGACTCCTTTGCGCGTGCCGACCAACTCGCCATTGATCAGCAGCCGCGCTTCGCCGTTGTCGAGCACGGCGGCCACATGGGTCCACACCCGCAACGGGATCGCCTGCGGTGCTTCAAGGTTGAAATCGCCGCCCTGCAACCGCAGATGAAGGCCGTCGTCGCCGAGCCCCAGGCCCGCGGACACGGCGACGCCGCTGGCGCCACCGTTGATGGGTGCGCCTTTGCCCATGATCCATGCATGTACTACCGGTTGCGTGAGGTAGATCCAGGCCTCCATCGTGAAGCTGCTGCCGATGTCGAGCGCGGCAGCCAGCGGCGCTTTCAACGGCGCACCGGCGATGTCGGCAACGAACTTCTGCGGCGACGGGTCGGCGCGACAGCCGGAAGGTTGCACCTGGCATGCGAAATCGGCGATCTGGCCGACATGGAGCAGCGCATTGTTGCTCAGCGGCCCCAGCACATAAACCGATTGACCGTCGCCGGCCACGCCCACGTAGTTGCCGGTACTGGGGTAATAACGGTACAGGTAGCCACTGGTTGATTGTGTTTGCGCGTGTCCGGGGAAGAACACTGCGTAGAGACGCTCGGCCCAGTCCATCAGGGTATCGACACTGATCGCCGGCGCGGCCGAAGCGGCAGTACAGGACAGGGCGAGGATCAGGGCTGTCGTGAGTTGTCTGATGGGAGTGCAGGAATATGTACTGCTCGACACGTATCTCTTTCCTTACATGTAAATTTTATTGGTCTTACGCATCAATTGGAAAACGTGATTCGCATGACGCATTGGTAACTCTGATTCAAATTTGGTTACGCCGCCACTTCTTTCCACACGAACATCCTGATCGCCAGTACCAGCGTGATCGCGCCCCAGATCGCCAGCCCCAGCAGCGTCGGGCCGAGGTCGAGCAGGCCGGCGCCATCGACGATGATGCTGCGCAAACCGTTGGCGACGAAGCTGAGCGGAAACGCCTGCGCGATCGGTTGCACCGCCTGCGGCAGACTGTCGATCGGATAGAAGATGCCGGACAGCAGCATTTGCGGGAATGTCACCAGGTTGCCGATGGCCTGGATGGTCTCCTGGGTCTTGGCGATGCTGCCAAGGCAGAAGCCGATGCTGAGGAACACCGAGGTGCCGAGCAGGATCACCACCAGTATTGCCAGCAGGCTGCCGGCCACTTGCAGATGCAACGCCAGCATGCCGATCAACAACACCACGCCGAGCTGGATCACGCAGATCAGCGCACGCGACAGCACGAGACCGCCGATGAAATGTTTGGGCTGGATCGGCGTGACGAACAAGCGCTTCAAAATACCCTTGCGGCGATACTCGACGATGTTGAAGCCGCTGCCGGCGATGCTGATCGACATCAAACTCATCGCCAGCAGGCCCGGTACCACGAACGACAGATAGTTTTGCGCACGGGCTTTGACATCGACCATCTTCAGCGTGAACAGCGCTTGCGTGTTGCGCAGGCTGCGTTCGGCATCGACCAGCGCCTGTTCCAGCACCGGCAGTACCAGCGCCAGTTCGCGTACCTGCGCCGCATCGACGATCACCGGCAGTTGCGTCGGCGTGCCGTCGTCGGCGAACGAGGCGGGCACCACCAGCGCCAGTTTCAGCTTGCCGGCCTGCACTTGCTGGCGCAGCTCGGCTTCGTCGCCCTGCGTCACCTTGAACAACGGATTGCGCATCAACGCATCGGTGAACTTCGCCGACAGCGCATTGCTGGCGTGATCGGCGATGCCGATACCGAACGCATCGGGCGCGCGGTTGTTGATGAAACCGAAGATGGCCATGAATACCAGCGGAAAGAACAGCGAGAAAATGATCGCGCGCCGGTCGCGGAAGAACATGCGCAGGAAGGTTTGGGTCAGTTTGATGATCATGGCTAGGGCCTGTGAACAGTCATTTGGATCGTCGTCGTTGCGCCTGCCAGCGCGCCAATCGAGGCACGAGCTGTGAGATTGGGCGTCACCCAATAAACAGCGAGTAACGAAGAGTGGCGTGCTGGCAGACGCAACCCTCCGGGCCAGCGGCGCGTTGCGGCCCGCTGCGTTGTCAGTCGTTTATGTGGTGCCGCCACATCTCACTCCTTCCGCCTTGCTGGCCACAACGGGCCGCTGGCGACGATGATCCAAATGACTGTTCACAGGCCCTACTCCCTCAGCGCCGAGCCGGTCAGATGCAGAAACACGTCTTCGAGGTTGCCGGTGCGCGGCACCGGTTTGACGTCGGGCGCGTATTGCAGGATCAACGCTTCCGGCGTGCCTTCGGCGATGATCCTGCCGTGATCCATGATGGCGAGCCGGTCGCACAGGAACTCGGCTTCCTCCATGTTGTGCGTGGTCAGCACGATGGTCATGCCGCTGGCGTTCAGTTCGGTGACGAGGTCCCACAGGTTGCGCTTGGCCTGCGGATCGAGGCCGGTAGTCGGCTCATCGAGGAACAACACCTTCGGCTCGTTGACGAGCGCGCAAGCGATCGAGAAGCGCTGCTTCTGGCCGCCGGAAAGTCGCGCCGGCCGCGCCTCCGCCTTGTCGAGCAGGTTGACCTTGCCCAGCAACGTCTCGGCTTTTTCACGGCGGCCGTACAATGCGGTGAACAACTCGAGCAGTTCGCGCAAGCTGAGGCGGTCGAAGTATTCGTTGGCCTGCAACTGCACGCCAATGCGCTGCTTGACCTTGTACGGCTCCTGCTGCACGTCGAGCCCATCGACATGCACGCTGCCGCCATCAGGATCGGTCAAGCCCTCGATCATCTCCAGCGTCGTCGTCTTGCCGGCGCCATTGGGCCCCAGCAGGCCGAAGATTTCGCCGCTCTTGATGACCAGCGAAATGCCGGCAACGGCCTCGAAAGTTTCGCCCTTCTTATCCGGCCGCGGATACCGTTTGACGAGATCGCGGACTTCGACAATGTCCATTTTGACTTCGCTTCATCTGGATTGAAGCAATAAGGCTACCGTGCCTTCG
>DATJXP010000005.1:0-4257 GCA_035500035.1 Candidatus Acidiferrum sp.
CGGCGCAGCAATTGCTGCAGCACCAGCAGGCGTTCCTTTTCGTGCAGGCCGTAACGACGGATGTTGTCGCCGATGTGGTCGTCGGCGAATACCGTGATGCGTTGATTGAGGCAGGTAGTAAGCTGCCGGGTAGTGCGCGTGGTCAAGATCGGAATGCCGTCAATGGGGGTGATGAATCAGGCCAGCGCCGCCAGCACACGCTGCGGTGTGAAGGGGAACTGGTTCATGCGTCTGCCGGTGGCGTCGAAGAACGCGTTGGCAATGGCCGCTGCCGCGGCTGCCATCACTTCCTCGCCGGCGCCGAGCGGTTCTTCATCGATGCGCTGCACGATCACCGGCGTCACCTGCGGCGCTTCGCTGAAACGCAGGATCGGATAGCCGGCCCAGTCGAGGCTGGTCACGGCTTTTTCGTCGAACGTGACTTCTTCGTGCAACATGCGGCTGGCGGTCTGGTTCAGCTGGCCGACGATCTGGTTTTCGACGTTGGACGGATTCACTACACGACCGGCGTCGATGGAGCCGTACAGGTGCAGGATGCGCACGCCGCCGGTTTTCCGGTTCACTTCGATGTCGGCCACTGCACCGCCCCACGAGGCGAGATGGGTGCCGAGGCCGATACCGCGGCCGGTGACCACCGGTTCCAGCGACAACGTGGAGGCGGCGACGCGCGGGCGCCAGTTGGCGGCTTTCGCTGCCGCATCGAGCACGCCTTCCCAGCGCGCATCGGCGATGTTCAGTTTGCGGAACTCGTAAGGATCCCGCATCAGCGAGTGGGCGAGATCGTCGATCGCCTGCTCGGACACGAAAGTGAAGGCGAGATCGAGCGGCGAGCGCAGCCAGGCGCCGCGCAGGTAATCGACGCCCGGCACGTGATGATTGACCAGCTTGACGTTGGGAATCCGGTACTGGCCGCCGAGCACGAGCGGATTGATCTGCATCGCCGGATTCGCCGGCCATTCCGCCGCCGGCGTCCCCTTGCCTTGCTGTTCGCTGGTTTCGATCAGCGACCAGTGATGTTGCCAGCCGTGGTAGAGATAGGTGAGCAGCTTGCCGGAGGCGTCAGCGCTGGCCTGCACCTTGCCGAGATGGGCCGGACCGTAAGTGTCCCAGCCGTGTTCGTCCCAGCGCATGAATTGCACGCGCACCGGTGCGCCAGCCAATTTGGACATCAGCGCGGCCGCCATCGCTACGTCGTTCCAGCACGAGTGACCGAAGGTGCCGGCGCCGTCGTGGTATTGCACACGTACTTGTTCCGGTTTGAGGCCGAGCAGGGCGGCGATGGAAGTGCGGGTGCCGTAGATGTCCTGCGATGAACACAGCACCAGCGCGCTGTCGTCCTTGACGTCGGCCAGCGCACAGTTGGGCGCGAACGGCACGTGGGCCTGGTACGGCGCATAGCCGGTGAATTCGACATTGGCGGCGGCGGTACTGATCTTCGCGACGTCGCCGTCGTTGCGGACGATGCGCTCGTCCGGTGGCGACGCTTCCATGCGCTGGAACAGTTTGGCGTTGCCCGGCAGGTTGGCCGGTTGCCCCCATTCCACCTTCAACTGCTGCGCGGCGCGCACTGCATCCCATTCACGCTCGGCCACCACGCCGAGGAAATTGCCCTGGCGCACGATGCGCGCCGGAATCTTGCCGATCGACGCCGCATCGACCTTGACGATCTGCACGCCGTCCTTGTACGCGCCTTGGCCGCGCGGACGCACGATGCGGCCATGCAGCATGCCGGGCAGACGCTGGTGTTGCATATAGCGGTAAGTGCCCTTGGCCTTGAGCGGGATGTCGTTGCGCGGTATCGGCTTGGTGACGAGTTGGTAGCTCGCTGTGTCCTTCACCGGCGCGGTGCCGGTGAATGCGAGCTTGAACTGCTGATCGCCGATCAACTCGCCGTAGCTGGTGGAGACGTTGTCGTCGCCGCGACCGGAGACGATGCCGTTTTCGACCCGCAAACTCGTGACCGGCAACTGCAAACGCTCGGCCGCCAGCGCCAGCAACGCCTGCCGTGCTTCGGCGGCGGCGCGCTGCACTTGCGGCGAGCCGCGCCGTATCGCCTGGCTGGAATAGGTGCCGCCCTGGTTGGGCGTGAGGTGGGTGTCGGGGCGAACGGTGTTCACTTGCGCCATCGACAGGTCGAGTTCTTCCGCCGCCACTTGCAGCAGCGCGGTCGAGCAACCCTGGCCAAGCTCGGCGAAACCGATGAACAAGGTGGCGGTGTTGTCGGCGTGGATGGCGATCCAGCTGTCGATCTGTTTCGCATCGGGTGGGCCCGGTTGCGGCGTGCGGGTCTGCGCCAGCAATTCGGGCAGGAACGGAAAACTGATGACGAGGGCGCCGCCGGCCTTCAGCAACGAACGACGCGAGATCGCGTTCATGCCTTGCCTCCCATCGTGCGTGCCGCCTGCTGGATCGCGCTGATCAGCCTGGGGTAGGTGCCGCAGCGGCACAGGTGGCCGTCCATCGCCTTGCGGATGTCGTCTTCGCTCGGGTTCGGATTTTTGCCCAACAACTCGGTGGCCTTGATCTGGATGCCGTTGGTGCAATAGCCGCACTGCAACGCTTGCGTGTCGATCAGCGCCTGCTGCAGCGGCGTGAACTCCGGCACCTGCGCCAGTTTCTTCGAGGCGGCGTACAGTGCCGGCAAGCCTTCCAGCGTCGTCACGCTCTTGCCCTTGATGGCGGACAACGGCGTTACGCACGACCGTATTTCCTTGCCTTCGAGCAGTACCGAGCACGCACCGCACTGCGCCAGGCCGCAGCCGAAACGCGGACCGAGCAGTTGCAGTTCGTCGGTCAATACGTAGAGCAGCGGAGTGTCGGCGGCGGCAGTGACGCTGACGTCGCTGCCGTTGAGTTTGAACTTGCTGGAATCGGCCATGGGGCACCTGCGGGAAGTGCCGGAATATTAATTCAGCGGCAGCGACCGCCCAAGCACAAAATTTTCCCGTGGCAGGAAATTTTTTTGGCCGACATTCACCGATTGAGCAGTACGGTAAAAATGCGTCCGTCCGGAGCCAGCAGTATCTCCATCTCCTGCGAGCCATGTTGAAACGCGACGTGGTAAACGTCCCTGCCGTTGGGCAACACACGCTGGAAGGAAACCGATTGCAGCGAACCGAGATTCGCAAACATCGCCTGCACTCCAGACAACCCCTGCCGCACGGTATTGGCGAACGCGGGCACCATGTGGTCGTAGTCGGGCGCTCCCGTCACGATGCCGTCGATCAATTCGCGCAAAGCCCGCTCGCTGCCGGGCGCGGAGGTCTGGTCGGCGATTCTCCGTTCGATCCCGATCGATTGCTGCACCGCGAGGCGTCCTTCGCCATCGTCAAGTTTCGCCAGCGACTGTTCGGCGTCATTCTGGTTGAGCGTCACGCCGGTGACCGTGCCGGCGTTTGCGCCGAACGTCCAGGTCCGGTCATCTGTTCGTGAAAAGTATTCGTTGGTGGAGGCCGGAAAGATCGCCGATGCGGGCTGACCCCAGATGCGCGACTGCAGCCGTTGGCCATCGCGCCAGAAAGTGACGAGATCGCCGGATGCCGCACGATAGGCGCCGGCATAACGATCAAAGTTCGCCGGTGCAACGTTCGCGAGCGTGCGTTGCGTCGGGCCAAGGTCGGGCCATGCGTACGCATGGGCAACGGTGCGCACGATGTCGTCGATCAGGTGCAGCACGTCATCGTTGCTGGTGTTGGTCATGATGGCGATGCCGTCACCACTGTCGTAAGCCATGACGTAGGCCGAGTAGCCGGCGTTGCCGCCGTGGTGTTCGAAGTACTTGCGGTCGGTTTTGCCGCCGAGGATGAATCCGTGCCCGGCCTGGTGCGGGCTGCGCAAGGGAACCCGCACGCCTGCAGGGACCGGACTCACCAGCGTGAGTGCGCTCGCCTTGGTCAGCACGTCCTGGGCAACGCCTGCCAGCGCACGCTGGATGCCGATGGCAAATTTCGCCAGGTCGGATGCCGTACTCCACAAACCGGCCGGGCCCAGTTCCGGATAAACGTGCGGCCCGCCTTTGACCGGAGTGCCGTCGGCGGCATAAGGAGTCGCGGCCCGCGCCAGCAGCTCCGGCGGCAACGGCTGCTCAAAGCTGCTTTGCGTCATGCCGAACGGCAGCAACACCTTGTCGTGCAAATACTGCGCAAACGAAGTGCCGGCCGTGTCGATCAGCACTTGCTGGGCGATCACGTAGCCGCCGCCGGAGTAACGCCAGAGGGTTCCGGGTGTCACATCAACCGCGAGAGGAGTCTTGTAGGC
>DATJXP010000006.1:0-11240 GCA_035500035.1 Candidatus Acidiferrum sp.
CAGGGTCGGGCAGCGCGGGCAACTGAACCTGCTGGCGGATTACGGTTTTCTGCATGCGCATGAACAGACCGAACGCTTGGTCGCCGAGCAGGGACTCGAGGTCGCCAACCCGCTGGGCGATCCGGACATCGTCCAGTTCGCGTTTGCCACTCCCGAGTACGTGCGGCGTTGCGGTCGCGTCGGCCGGGCCTGCCATCGCGCCGCGCTGAAGGGAATTTTGCCCGATTTGGTGGCGGAGCGTATGGACAAGGCTGAATTCAACAGCACCTTCTTGTACCATCTACCCCGGATGGCCGACTTGTTGATGCGGGAAATTCCGGCACGTCATCCGGATTGGGTCAGTGGCAAAGGCATGGCGGAATTGTTCGCCATGATCACCAAACCCGAAAACAGCGAAGATCCGGGCTGGACGCTGTGGGCCTTGGTGGGCTGCGACAAGGTATACGACCGCTATCAGTGAAATTCACAAGCCGAGGTAATCAACTCATGCAGAACAATGGCGCAAACGAATCGGCAAGTGCGGGTCAACCACCGGCCCGTCAACCCGCGCAGGGCAAAAAATCCTACACTGCGCCAGTGCTGCAGAAGTACGGCAGCGTGCAATCGCTGACGCAGTCCGGCGGCTCGTCGAAAACGACCGACAGCAAAACCACCAAGCGCACTTCGGACTTGCGCTGCAAGAGCGCTGTGGTCCGCATCGGCACGCACCCGCTGGGGTTCGGACTGTACCTGTTCGATTACAAGCCCGGTTTTGCCGCGCATGGCGCCGGCCGCCAGTTCGGCGTCATCGCGCAGGAAGTGGAAACGGTGCTGCCGTCCGCCGTCAGTATCGATGGCAACGGCTACCGCAAGGTGGATTACTCGCAGTTGGGCATCGTCCTGCACTGAGCGACCCGGCCGGGGTGGCGATTTCTGCCGGTAGTCTGGACCAGCTTGCATGAACAGGGTTCGGTCATGGCGCAATCTGCCGACGCACGCTGTGATCGTGACGGAAACCGGTCACCGTCCCCAGGCAGCGTTCGCGGTTGCGCCGTTCCGCACCTGGATCCAACCCGACGGCATCGAACACGCGCTGTTTTATCGCAACAGCGACGGCTTCCTGGTGCGGTTTCCCGGCGAAGCCGACTTCATCATCCCGCCTGACGGCACCGGTATCGGCATCACCCGCGTGCCGGGCATCGTCGATGCTGTCATCGAACATCTGTTGCTGAATCACGTGCTGCCGCTGGCGCTGAGTCAGCAATACCAACTGGTGCTGCATGCCGGTGCCGTCGAAATCGATGGCAAGGCAGTGGCGTTTCTGGCCGATTCCGGGCAAGGCAAATCCACGCTGACGGCAAGTTTCGCCGTCGATGGCCGGCGTTTTCTCACCGATGACGGCTTGTTGCTGCAACAGTCGGAAGGGCGCTATCTCGCCAGCTCGCTGCATTCGTCGCTGCGTTTGCTGGACGATTCGCGCCAGGCATTGCTGCCGGAACATGCCTTCGACAAAAGCGGCGAAAAAGCCGACGGCAAGGCCCGGCTGCAGCCTGGTGACAGTCTCGTGCATTGCGGCGGCAGTTGCGAACTCGGTGCGATCTATGTGTTGGGCGACGACACTCCGTCGCACGCGGTCATCACGCCGCTTGCCGCCGGCGAGGCGATGATCAGGCTGGTACGTCATTGCTTCCTGCTGGGTATCGATGAACAGCACATGCTGGAACATCAGTTCCGTTATTTCGCGCCGCTTGCCGGCCGGCCGGTGTTCTTCCGATTGGACTATCCGCGCGACTACGATTGCCTGCCGGCAGTCAGGCAGGCCGTGCTGTCGCATCTGGCCGGCATGGGTCCGGGAGTGTGACAACAGTCATGCCGACACTGCCAGTCGATTGTCGGTTTCCTGGATCACCAGGTCCTGCAACTGGGGAATTCCGAACAAACGCGCCCAGTATTGCGGCATCACCAATTCACGGGTGCCTTTGGGAATGTAGTGGAAGAAGGCTTGATGGCTGTAGTTCCGGCGGTACTTCTGTTCGATGCGTTCGCGGTAATGCCATTGACTGCTGCCGGCAAACAACAGCGCCTGGTTTTCCTGCATGACGTAGGTGGTGAAGCGATTGGCGGGATCCTGCTTGATGCGCTCGCCCCAGTCGGCTCCGCCATCGCGCCACTCCTCGGGCCACGGCACCACCTGGCTGAAATGGATCGGCCAGGGCGCAGACTGTTCGATGCAATAATCGAACGTCCATTTCGCCACCGGCGAGTCCATGTGCGGCGGACACACGCCGAGATTGGTGTACAGGTTGAGGAAGTTGTAGCAGGCCTCGACCTCTTCGCCCACCAGATCGCCGACGCGCAGCGCCAGCTCGTCCTGCAGTTCGGTCAACACCGGGTGATCGTGGACGAGCAGACGACCGAAGCTGAAAAATTCGTGGCGCTCCAGTTCGCCATCCTGCAGCAATGCGACTGCCTGGCGCAGCCGCGAGCGTATCCCGTCGTCGAAAACGTCGTTGACCACATGCAACTGGAAACCGGGATCGACGCGAAGCACCGCGAAGGCGTCGATGAAGTGAGCCAGCCGATCGGGGTAATGACGGGCGATATGCTCCTTGGCTCGCAGGTAGGAGGTCAGCCAGTTGGAGTCGTACCAGGGGAAGCGGAAGGATTTCACGATACCGGTAATGCCATGACGTCGACGAAAGCATGCTAAGCCAGCCGGCGCGTGCCCACAATCGGGCAATCTTCCCTATCGAATTGGCACGGTAATTCATGCAACATGGCGCAGCTCCGCGCTGTGGCCTGGATGGAGGCGATGCCTAACAACGACAAGACTGCTCTGATACCTGCCATCGGCCCGCAATCACGGCTGGGAGCGTTGATCGCCACGCTGCAGGTGTCGCCGGCACGTTTGCGGTGGGCCTACGCCGATGAAGCCCTGCTGCGCAGCATCGCCAGGCGGCAGCCGCTGCGTCGCGGCGAACGCGGACGCTGGCTGTATCGTGCCTTGATGGTGGCCGACTGCATCGGCTGCGAATGGCTGCTGCTGTTGCTGATCTCGTGGTTGCGCGTGTGTCTGCTGCATCTGCGTACGCTGCCGCGCACCACGAATGACATCTCCGTGGCGACTCATGTATTCGTCGGTTTCGGCGCCGGTGCCGAAGAAGAATTGAGCCGGCGCTTCGCGGCGGAAACCGGCGGCAAGGTCACGCGGTTGAACCAAACCGATCTGCGCACGTTCGCGGCAGCGTTGCCGGTGGGCTACAGCGAGCATGTGGCCTCGTTGTGGGATGCGTTTTCGCAGGCGCGCCAGGCGTTGGCGCAATTGCCGCCGCAGTTGCAGGCATGGCGTCTGGATTTCCTGCGCTTCGTCGGCACCCGCGTGGTCGATTACGCCTACTTTCGTGTGTGGTTCGGCAAGTTTGCCGGGCGCAATGCCGGCGGCCGGCTGGCCACGTTGACGCCCGACACCGCCGCGTTCGCCGCCTGCGATCAAGGCTTGCGTTGCCTGTTCGTCCAGCATGGGCTGGTGTTTCACCTGCTGCTGCCCGATTTCACCGAAGTGCAGGCACTGACCGAAGACGAAGCGCGCTGGTTTGCCCGCGTGCTGCCGATGGCCGGGGTCAGCGTGCATGCCAATGTGCCGATGTTGCCGGTGGAGCAGTTGCAGCCCAAGTTGTTGGTCGCCTCGATCTATGGCGAAGCGTCGTTCCTGGCGCGCATGCTGCCGCTGCTGGCGTGGGCACGCGAGCGTGGCATGCCGCTCGTCGTGCGTCCGCATCCGCGCGAAGACCACGATTTTTGGCGCAGCGGCACCGGCATGGAAGCGCAGCAACCGGAACTCGATACGACGCGCGAATCCTTCATCGCGATGCTGGCGCGCATCCGGCCACGGCTGGTGGTGTCGTGGTATTCGACCACGCTGGCGGAAGCGCTGCAGGCCGGCGTCATCCCGGTCACGGTATGCGCGCTCGATGACGTCAACGTGGCCGACATGGTCTATCCGCTGTGGCAACGCGCGTTGCAATGGCCGCGCGACGCCGACAGTATCGAACGCTTGATGACCGATGATGCGTTCTACCGCGACGAGCTCGCGCGGCTGCGCCAGTACGATGGCAGGGAGCAACGCTGATGCGCTCCGTATTCGTGCCGAGAGTGGTCGATGTCGCCAACCTGAATCCGCAGGTCAACAACGTGCGGGAGATTCTTGCCAGGTGGGACGTTCCCGGTTGGCGCGTGCGCACGCTGGCTTATGGCGAACCGGACCGGCGCGTGGCCGGCAATCCCCAGGTCGACATCACCCGCTTGTGGCGCTGGCGTTTCTGGCCTTGGCACCATTGGCTGTGCTATTTCAAACCGTGCGACCTGGTGTTCTATCCCGGCGTGCATTGGTCCGATTTCGCCGGTTTGCGCTGGCGGCGCAGGTTCGGCATGCGGGCGCCAGTCGTCGTCACGCTCGAAGGCTTGCTGGGGGATGCCGAACGCGAGCGGTACTACTCGCGGCAGGCCGGGCATCCGGTGTTTTGCCAGCCGGTTGCAGCGAAGCAGTTGGCGGCGGTGGATGCGCTGAACCAAGCCGCCGATCACCTGATCGCCATCAGTCCTTTTCTGGAACGCATGGGCAAGGGTCGCTTCGGCGACAAATTGCTGATGCTGCCGCTCGGCATCAACCTTGCGCATTATCACGCCGAAGGCAGGATCGCCAACCGCCGGCTGAAGATCGTATCGGCCGGCGGCGTGCGCGCCCACAAGCGGCCGCAGGTGTTGCTGGAACTGGCGGCGCGGCATCCGCATTGCGACTTCGTCTGGTACGGCGAAGGCGAACTGCGGGCGCCATTGCAGCAGCAAGCGGCACAGCGCGGCCTCGGCAATGTCAGTTTCCCCGGCGCGCTGGCACCGCCGCAGTTGGGCGACGCCTTGCGCGCGGCCGACATCTTCGTGATGCCGTCGTACAGCGAAGGCGTGCCCAAGGTGACGCAAGAAGCGGCTGCCTGTGGCCTGGCCCAGGTCGTCTATGGCTACTACGAACCGCCGTCGGTGATCGATGGCGTCAACGGTTTCATCACGTGGAACGATGAACAGTGGTTGGCCAAGGTCGCCGAGTTGATCGACGATCACGGTCTGGTGTCGCGCTTCGGCCAAGCCGGCGCCGCGATGGCGCACGACTGGGACTGGAACCGGGTGGCGGCGCAGTGGCGCGAAGCGTTGGTGAAGATCGCCGATGGCGGCAAGCACCAGCCTGGCCGGAGCGACAACTGACATGACGGGTTTCAGCGCCAGGCGCGTCAACGAACTGCACCCGCGCGAAAGCCAGGCGATCACGGCCCTGCTCGATGCGTCGCCGGGGAGCAGTGCCTACCAGTATCCCTATGCCGGCGACGGGAACGAAATCTTTTTCCTGCTCGAACGCGACGGTCAACTCGTTTTCAGCGGCCGCGCCAACAGCGGACTGTTCGCGAGCCGCTATCTGCCGTTCCTGCGCGTACTGGCGTTCAACCGCGGGCCGGCTGCGTTGACGTTCGATGATCTGGTGGCTGGCTTGCAGCAGGTGCGGCAATGGGCGCGTGCGCAAGGGTATGCCGCGTTGCAAGTCATGCCGGAGATCGGCGACGAAGCCGGCGCAGCGTTGGCGCAGGCGCTGGGCGAACGCCAGTTGAGCGCCGTCGGTCCCGCCGTGCGGTATACGCTGCGGCTCGATCTCACGCCGGGCGAGGCAGACCTGATGGCCGCATTCCCCAAGGATTGCCGCTATCGCATCCGCCGCGCGCACAAGGAAGGCATCACGGTCAGGCTCGGCGAGACCGAACAGGACTTCGAGGACTTCATCGCAATTCATCGTGAGATGACGGGACGCAAGCAGCTCGCGCAAGCGTCGCGGCCGCTGTTGCAGGCGCTGTGGCAATTGCGGCGCGAAGAACCGACCCGCTTGGCACTGTTGATGGCGGAACATTCGGGCCAACTGCTCGGCGCCAATCTGGTGTTCCGCGCCGGCCGCCGCGCCGAATATCTGATGGGCGCCGTCGGCAAGGAGCAGGCGGTGTTGCACGGCGACGTCACTGCCGGCTATCCGCTGCAATGGAGCGGCATGCAATGGGCCAAGGCAGCCGGTTGCGTCGATTATGATATGGGCGGTTACAGCCCGGTGACGCCGACCGGGCCGGCCAAGCTCAAGAAAGCGTTTTTCCAGCAGCCGCAGCCGGTAACCCTGTGCCCGGCGTTCAACATGGACTTGATGCCGGTGGTTCCGGCCGCGGTGCGCCTGCTGCACAAGGCGGCCAAGGCCTGCCTTGCGGGCAGGCACGGGTAACGGATCGGAGTATGCGGGTGATTCCAGCAGTCCATGACAACAGGGAGTACTACTCCCGGCCGGAGGTGGTGGCCAACTACGGCAACGCCGACTACCTTACCGCGGCCGAGCGCCTGTTGTTCGATCGTTACCTGCGCGACGGCATGCGCATACTCGATCTCGGTGTTGGCGGCGGACGTACCAGTGCCGTGCTGGCGCGCGATGCCACCGAATACATCGGTATCGATTACGCCCCGGCGATGACGGCACGCTGCCGCCTGCGTTTTCCGCACCTGCGCTTCGAAACGATGGATGCGGCCGATCTGTCGGCATTTGCCGATGACTATTTCGATCTGCTGGTGTTTTCGTTCAACGGACTCGGCTACCTCAATCCCGATGCGCAGCGCCTGCGGGCGCTGGCCGAATGCCGCCGCGTGTTGAAGCCCGGCTGCATGCTGGTGTTTTCGCTGCACAATGCGGGGTCGTTGCTGTTTCGTCCACCGGTCGCGGCTGCGTGGAAGACGCGGCTCAAGGTGGCGTGGCACAGTGGGTGGCGTTTGCTGCGGCGGATCGGGCAGGCGTGTTTCTGGCGTGGCGAGGGCTACCTGGTCGACCGGGCGGTCGGCAACACGCTGGTGTTCGCGTCCACGCCGGCCAGGGTGCAGGCGATGCTGGCGGCGGCCGGGTTCGCGTTGCTCGACGTGGTCGGCGACGATCATCCGCGCCGCAACATCCCGTGCATGACGCGCTGGTACTACTACTCGGCCCGCAAATCGCCTATAAGTTGATCCATAAATGACGCGCAAATCCCCATTCCAACGACTTGCCAGCAGAGGGTCACTGTTTGCCTCGAGCCTGCGCGCGCGGTTGTTCGCGCCGGCGCCGGTGCGGCCGACGGTGCTGATCCAGTCCGATGATTGGGGCAATGCCGGCATGCCGTCGACGTCGATGCTGGAGCAGTTGAACCAGCTCGGCATGCCGGTGCCGGTGACGCCGTGGGATTTGTATGGGCTCGAACATGAACAGGATCTGGCCGCCCTCGGCGAGCTGCTGCTGTCGCAGCGCGATGGCGATGGCCACAACGCCGTGATGAGCGCGGTGTTCGTCGTCGCCAACGCCGATGTGGTCCGCATGCACGCCGAAGGTTATCGCGAGTTTCACGCGGTGCCGATCTGGCAGGGCTTCCCCGAACCCTGGCAGCAGGGCGTTCTGCTGGCGTCCTACCAGCAACTGGTTGCCAGTGGCGCGTTGTTCCCGGCGCTGCACGGCTACACCCATCTCAATCCGCAATTGCTGTTGACGTTGGCGCGCGAAGACAGCGCGCGCGGCGAACGCATCCGTGCCATGCACGCGCTGGGCATTCCGTACCTGACGTCGCAAACTCCGGAGTACATCTTCGCGCTGCTCGATCGCAGCGGTGCCGCCGACCGCTTCCTGTCGCACGCGCAACAGCAGTGGTGGCTGGAACAGGGCATCCGGCATTTCGAGCTGGCATTCGGCCAGCGGCCGGCCAGTACCTGTGCGCCGGGCTACCGCTTCAACGACGATACCTGCCGGCTGTGGGCCGGGCACGGCATTGCCATCGTGCACAGCGCACAGCCGTTTCATGACGGCGAATCAAGAGTGTGGAACCAGGCCCGCAACGTGTTTTTCGAACCCGTGTTGCGCGACGATGCCTTGCTCGCCGCGTTGCAGGCCGCCGAGCAGGCGGTTGGGCGCGGCGAGCCCATCGTCATTTGCTCGCATTCGATCAATTACGTCAGCCGCCATGTCGGTGCCGCTGCCGACGGCCGCGCCGCCTTGCTGCAATTGCTGCAAGAGCTCAAACGACGCCATCCCGATTTGCGCTACGCCGATGAAGCCAGGCTGTACCAGGCCTGGCAGACGCGTGATGCCGGGTGGTGGCGCACGCCGACCGCCGGCGAACGGCTGGCGAGGCTGGCGGCATGACGAATTTCCAGCATGGAGTCCACGCGTGAGCGACACCGACAGTCACAAGACGGTGACCCGGCTCGGCGGCCAGGCGTTGTATTTTCTCGTGGGCAACGTCTTCACGTTGGTGGTGGGATTTCCGCTGCAGGTATTCGTCGCCCGTTTGCTGGGGGCGGAGAATCTCGGGATTTTCAGTTTGTTCGACGCCGGCGTCAGTCTCGGTGCCGGCATGCTGAGTTTCGGCCTGGCGCCGACGCTGGTGAAATTCATCCCGCACTGCCTGGCCAGAAACGATCACGCCAGCGTGCGCCTGCTGGTCCGCAACGGCTGGCAACTGTTGCTGCTGGCCGGCGGTTGCGCGGTGCTGGTGGTATGGGTGCTGCAATGGCTGCGCGTGCCGCTGCCGCTGTTGGAGAGCCACGCGGAGGCAGCCTTTCTCATGGCCTTGCTGGTGCCGTTGTCGTTGCTGATCTATTTCTTCCAGCAAGGCCTGCGCGGTTTCCAGGAAGTCCGTTACATGGTGATGGGAACCTCGTTCCTGCAACTGGGTGTCAAGGCAGTGCTGGCGGTGGTGCTGCTGAACCTGGGCGCGGGGCTGATCGGTTACGTGCTGGCGGTGGTGCTGTCGGCGCTGGTGTCCTGTCTGTGGCTGGCGCGCGGTTTGTGGCGCCGGCTGGCCGAGCTGCCGCAAGCCGAGCTCGCCGGCCAGGGCTACCGCAAGGAATGGCGCAACTTCGCCAGCGTGTGTTACCTCGATGCGCTGGTGGGGATGTGCACCGCCAATCTCGACCGCTTCCTGCTGGGCTGGCTCAGCGGCGCGGCGCCGGTGGGAGTGTTGCTGCTGGTGAAGCAGCTGTATGCGCTGCCGGGCGCGTTTTTCCAGATGTTCATGGCGATCGCCAGCCCGATGTTCGCGGCGGCCCATGCACGCGACGATGCCAGGGAGCGCCAGCATCTCTACCATCTGATGATCGATTGGGTGGTGCGGCCGTCGGCGCCGCTGTGCATGTTCCTGTTGCTGTTCGCCGAACCGCTGCTGGGCCTGTATCGCGGCGACATCGCCGTGCAGGGCAGCCTGGCGCTGCGCATCCTGGTGGTGTCGCAGTTGATCAATCTCGTGCTGGGGCCGTTGGGCACCATGCTGACACTGAGCGGTTGCGAACGCCTGCTGGCCAAATTGAACATCGTCGATCAACTGGTATGGATCATCGGCATGATCGTGCTGTTGCCGAGATACGGGCTCAACGGCGCCGTGGCAATGACGGCGTTTACGATGGTTGAACAGAACGTGGTGTTGTTCGTCGTCGCCAAGCGGCGGTTGGGGATGAATTGGTACGACGCCCGCTTCCTGCGCTGGACACTGCCGCTGACGGCAACGCTGCTGACCGGACTCGGGGCGCACTGGGTCAGCGGCGGCGAACTGGCCGCGATCCCGCTGGCCGCGGTGCTGCTGCTGATGTATATCGTGTTTGCCGCGGTCTCGTTGCTGCAGGGTTTGCACGAGGACGACAAGACGTTGCTGTCCCATATCGTCACCCGGCTGAAGCCGGGACGATGAAACGCGGATGATGAAGAGCGAATGATGCAGGGTAGATGAAGTCACCGATATGACCACCATTCCCCACAGCGGTTTGCTGCAGCGCTCCCGCACCACGCTGGGACGTCTGCGTCGCAACTGGCAGGCGGCGCTGTCGGTGCAGCACGGCCGGCAATTGGCCGAGACCGGCCGCCACGACGCCGCACTGGCGGCGTTCCGCCGCGCATTCGATCTGAATCCTTCGACACCGCTGCATGTGTATGAGGCGCTGGGCGTCAGCGGCGCGGATTCGATAGCGCAGGCGCGTGAAGCCGAAACGTTGCAACTGGCGGGCAACGAACAGGAAGCCAATCGCCTCTATGCGCAAGCCATCGCCCATGCCGGCAATTACCGCGAAAGCAACGATCTCGATCGGTTGTTGCAGCAGGCGGTGACCGACGACCACGTGGTGATCACGCAGTTCGCCATCAACTATTTTCCGATGTTCGAAATCTGGCACCGCTATTTCACCCGCTGCGACGGTCGCAACCTGCTGGTGATCGCGCTGGACCCGGTGGTGTATCGCAAGGTACGCGACATGGGAGTGCCGGCCTATCTGTTGCCGGTATTCAATTTCCAGGCCGATATCCGCAGCATCCTGTGGTACGAAACCGTCCGCTTCCGCCAACGCCTGATCGAGCGCGGTGTCGGCTACCTGCATTCGGACATCGATGCGTTCTGGATGCAGAACCCGGTGGCGGAAGTGACGCGCCACCCAACCGACATCGTTGCTTCGATCGGCTACGGCACGCCCGCCTACGTGGTGGACGCGTGGGGATTCGTGCTGTGTTTGGGATTTTATCTGATGCGTTCCACGGCAAATACGCGCAAGCTCTATCCCGCCTATGTCAAATACACCCGCGACTGCGGCCACGACCAGAACGGCCTCAATACGCTGTTGCTGGAGCGCGGCACCCGCTGGCGGCAATCCGCCGGCGCCGATGATGGCGTATGGCACGGCAAGTGCGAATCGCTGGGACTGGAGTTGACGGTGGTGCCGGATACGTTGATCACGCGCCAGGAAAAAATCTACGAAAGCAGCATCAAGCCGATGGTGGTGCATCCGCAGCTCGAGATGAAAAGCATGGTCGGCAAACTGCAGGCGTTGGCTGCGATGGGGATTGCATGAGGGTGGCGTCATGAAGGTCATCTGTGGCGACCGCGACCGCAACCCCTTCCTGTACAACGGCGAAGAAGGCGAACTGTCGTTGCACAAGCAGCGGTTCTATGCCGACATCCGCGGCAGGCAGGTGCTCGATCTCGGTTGCGGCACCGGCGGCGCGGCGCGCTTCCTGCAGCAGTCAGGCAACACCGTGTGCGGCATCACGTCGTCGGAACCGGAAGCCGTCATCGCCCGGCGCATCATGCCGGAAGTGTTGGTGGAGGACCTGGACGCGCTGGTGCAACTGCCGTTCGGACCAGCCCGCTTCGACGTGGTATTGCTGGGCGACATCCTCGAACATCTCAAGT
>DATJXP010000007.1:0-4135 GCA_035500035.1 Candidatus Acidiferrum sp.
TCCAGCGATAGATGCCGTAGCCGCCGTCGATGCGTTCGGTGCCGATGGCCCAGCCGTCACTGATGAACATCGCCGAGCCGGGTGCACGGCGCCAGTCGCGTTCGCCGGGATGACGGAACCAGATGTCGTGCCTCTGTCCCAGCCGCCATTCCAGCGCGCCGGTGGCCACCCAGGCTGGACCATGACCGTGATCGGCCAAGGCCAGCAAGGGTTGTGTGGCCAACGCGGCCAACAACAATGCCTGCAGAGTCTTGTACTTCATTGGAGTGCTCCCTCCGGTTGTGGGTGACTCAAAGCGACTCGGAATGGCGTTAGTGTGGAACCGCCCGGATGAATGGCGGATGAAGTGGAACGCGTGGTCGCAAAGCTGGATGAAGCGGGGCTGAATGGCATCGTGCATGGCCGTGCCGCGAACGTCACCGGGGATCGCTGCGATACCTGTTCCCGATCCACTCGGCTAACATGGCGCGCACAGTCACCAGGAACCACCGCCATGAGTGCTCCCGAGTTCGGCAAGAAAGGCAGGGAACTGCTGCAGATGTACGCGACGATGGCCAAAGAAGGCTACGAGCGTTCCGACAACACCACCGTTACCAACGCGTTCAGCGATTTCGAACTGCGGCCGTTTCGCGCGCAAATCAAAACCATCATGGCCGAGCACGGCATCGCGTCGGTGCTCGACTACGGCTGCGGCGGCTCCAACTGGAACGACAAGGACTTCGACCCCGAGAGCGGTTTGTCGGCCAAGGATTATTTCAATCTGACCGCGGCTTATCACTACGAACCGGCCCGCAACATCGACCAGCGGCAGCGGGTGGACTGCGTGGTCAACTTCGACGTGCTGGAGCACATCTTCATCACCGACGTGCCGGCGGTGATCCGCAACATTCTGTCGTATGCCGGCAAACTCGCCATCGTCAACGTGGCGTGCTATCCGGCCGCCGCCAAGCTGCCCAACGGCGAGAACGCGCACATCACCGTGCGGCCGCCGTTATGGTGGAAGGGTGTGTTCGACGCCATCAGCCCGGAGTTTCCCGACGTCAGCATCTGCCTGTTCTGCTCCACCGGCTGGCGTCAGGCCAGCGTCTATCCGGTCTGGAGCGCGGGCAAGTGGAATAACAGCCGGACTTTCGTGATCAACGATTAGCAGCGGTGGTTTCCGCGCCGGAAATCACTGCGCCGGCTCCAGCTTGAACGCCACCGTTATCCGCAAGCCGGAGTAACTGCGCGCCGGCGCCTTGCCGTAATGCAGGATGCGGGAATCGAACAACACGGCACGATTGGGCTGCGGCCGCACTGCGGCGATCACTTCGTGATTGTCGCCGAGAAACATGGTTTCGCCTTCCCACTCGCCGCGCCATTCCGGCATCGGGTAATACAGCAACGTGTAAGTGCCTTCGCGCATGTCGTCGCGATGCGGCTGGCCGCCCTGGCCGTAGGTGTGGCCGTTGGCGTATTGGCGAACCACGCGCAGCGCGCGCCCGGTTTTCTGTTCGCAGAACGGCTTGCAGTGTTGCCACAGTTGCGTGACCGGTGCACTGGCGTCGAGATCCATTTTCCAGAACGGCACGCCGGCCTGGCCTTCGTTCGACTGATTGCCGAAATACCAGTGTTTGTCTTGCAAGGCCTCCCACACCGATTGCTGCAACGACGTTGGCGCCAGGTTCTGGATCAGCTGCAGAAACGGAGAGTTCAGGGTACTCATGTGGTGGTTGCTTGCTGTTGTTTTTTGACGCGGCGTCAACGCCCTGGCTTCATGATCAGCGCGTGGATCGGAGCTGTCAACGGCGCGCCTCATTTGCCTTGCTGCCACTTGAAACGCCTCGACTCGTCCCAACCATTCGGCGGAGGAGGGAAGCGACTATGAGCGTGCCAACCATGCAATTGCTGGTACTCGGTGCCATGGTGCTGTTTGCGTGGCTGATGGTGAAGCTGGTCCGCTACAACAAAAGCCGGAGAGTAAACACCGAACTGTGGTGCACCGTGTTTGAAGGCCTGACGCAGGGAGCCGTCCGGCTCGACGACCTGAAAGCGCCGGAGGAAGTGATCGAGAAAAAGGCGAGGCGTGACGGCAAGGACAAGGATCCCTTCGACCTGGATGAAACGGAACAGGCGATCAGTCGGGAAATTCTCGAGCGCGAACGCGAGCGAACGACGCAGGCTAAGCGGTAATCGTCATTTGTCTTCGTAGTGGAACCTGACGAAATAAACGATCTGCCCCGGGCCATGCTTGGCGGTTTTCAGCAGGTCCGGCACCGAAGCGAAGCCGGATTCCCTGGCCAGTGCCGGCGAAATATCCGAGAAAGCAATCTCGCGTATCGCCGTCACCACGATGTGACCTTCATCCAGCGGATAGCGGCCGCCGACTTTGACATGCGGCTTTTGCCAGATGCGGATGCTGGTGGTGATTTCGCCGCTCTTGACCCGTTCGCGCAATTTTTTGGTGAAGACCATGGTGAGCGTCGGCGTGGTTTATTTTTTGTGTTGGTCGCGATCGGTCGAGTCAGGCAGGGCGGTGTCGTCGCGCACTTCGACTGCCTGGCCTTCGATGATTTCGCCGGGTGCGGTTTGGTCACCGCCGTCTGTATCACGTTGAGTCCACGTAGTGTGGCGGAACTGGCGGAAGCTCACGAACGATGTCGTCAACTCCGGCTTGCGGCCGGTGATCAACGCCTTCAGTACCACCCACAATACCGTCAGCGCCCCTACGCACAACAACACCAGCATGATCACGGCACCGACGATCAACAGCGCCAGCTTGATCAGCAGGCGGCCGACAGCCGAAAGCATTTCCGAAATGAATTGCATGCGGGTATGGTAGCGCAGTTCGGCATCCACTCCGAGGAACCCGCATGCGTATTCCGCTCATCACCGTCGTGGTTGGAATCTTGCTCGCCGGCCAGGCGCAGGCGCAACCGGTACGGCAGCTGCCGCCGGACGTGAACCCGGTATCGCTCACGCGGCTGCCGCCGCTGGCGCGCGACGATCTCGATGACGCCGGCAAGGCGGTGTACGACAACATCGTCGGCAACCGCCCGGCGCCGAAGATGGGCCCGGTCGCGCTGTCGCTGTACAGCCCGCCGATTGCGCAGGTGTTCAACGATCTCAACGGTTATCTGCGCAACAAGAGCGTGGTGAGCCAGCGCTACATCGAAGTCGCCATCACCCTGGCCACGCGCGAAATCGAGCAGAACTACGAGTACTCCGCACACGCGCCGGCCGCGGTCAGCTTCGGTGCACCGCAGGCGGTGGTCGATACCATCAGGGACAACCGCGAGCCGGTGGGGTTGCCGGCGGAAGAAACCGTCATCATCAAGCTGGGCCGCGCCATCATGCGCCAGCACAAAGTGGATTCGGCGTTGTATGCCGAAGCGGAAAAACTGTTTGGTCGCCGCGGCGTGGTCGAACTGATTACCGCGATGGGCGACTACATGATGGTCGGCATGATCATGACGGCGATCGATCAGCAGTTGCCGGAGAACCGGCCGGGACTGTTGCCCGCACGCTGATCCGGTACAACACGCAGCAAGGAGTGACTGCAAATGAAGATCATCACACTGTTGGCGGCAACAACGTTGGGGTTCTGTCTGTCGCTGCATTCAACCAGCGGGCTGGCTGATTCCCGACCAGGAAAAACCGAAATCAAAACCACGCTGGGCGGCCGTGCCGAAATCTATCCTTCGTTGCGCAACTGGTTTACTGCCGCCTTGAAGCGCGATAGCAACCTTGTCGCGGAAGATCGTTATGCGGAAGCCATCGCCGACCTGCGCAAGCTGCTGGACGATGGCTCGCTGACGCATTTTGAAGTGGCCAGGGCACAACAGGTGTTGTCTTCCTACTACTGGGCGGTGGGCGATAACCAGCACGCTTATGACGCCATCAAGGCCGCCGTCACTGCCAATGGTCTGAACAATGTCGAGCATTTGCAGGCCATGTACAGAGCAGCGCAAATATTGACGGTAATGGACCGATACAAGGAGTCGGCGGCCGAGTTCGACCATTACCAGCAAGATGCGCCCAACGTGGCAGGCAGCGAGTATGTGCTGCAAGCCATCAATTACTTCTACCAGATGGATTACCGGTCGTCGCTCCTATACGTGGACAAGGCCTTTGCCACCGGCGAGGAGCCTGCTGC
>DATJXP010000008.1:0-3723 GCA_035500035.1 Candidatus Acidiferrum sp.
CGGCCGACAACAATTGATCGACAAAGCTGGACGACAGCGCGGCGTTGTCGGTCAGCTTGTTCCAGATACCCGTCACCTGTTGCAGCAACTGGCGACCATCGCCGTCGAAACGAATCGTCAGCACATCGGCAAAATACGGCGTATCCAGATACAGCTCCGGCCGCGGTGCCGTGCGCAACCCGAAGAACTGCGTATCACCAATCACGCCGACGATGGTGTAGGTCTGCAACGAACCGTTGTAGGCGCTGGTGGTGGACACCCGCTGGCCCAGCGCCGCCGCCGGCTGCGTGAAGCCCATGCTGCGCGCCGCTGCCATATTGATGATGGCCTTGCCCTGCTGCTCGCTGCCGCGCTTGACGGTGAAATCGAAAAACGTCGCCGGCGTATCTTCGGCAGCGGAGAAAACGCGCCCGGCCAGCAGCGGAATCCGGTAAGCCGCGAGAAAATCCGGATCGATGCTGAGCGTCGGCAATTGCAGCGCGGTGCGGTCACCGCCTTCCAGCGTGTATGGCATCATGATGGTCGAAAGATTGATGCGCTGCATCGGCTGATGACCCGACAGCGCCGTAACCGTCACACCAGGTAGTGCAGCCACCTGTTGTCGCAGCGTATCGATGCGCGATCGGACGCCGGGCCGCGACATCAGGTTGTTGATGACCAGCAGGCGATCGCGGTCGAAACCGGGATCGCGATTGACGGTGTATTGCACCTGCAACCAGACGATGGCAGTGGCGATCATCAACGCGATGGAGATGGCGAACTGGAACGTCACCAGCACGTTGCGCAAACCGGCGGCGCTGAGCGGTTCGTTGGAACGATTGGCCTTCAACGTCGCCGCCGGCCGGAAGTACGACAGCACGAAGGCCGGATACAAACCGCCGGTCACGCTCACCAGCAGCGTCAGTGCCAGCAGCGCCAGCCACACGCGCGGCTGCAGCAAGTCGAACTGCAATGCCTTGCCGACCCAGTTGCCGAAAACCGGCAGCAACAGTTCCACCAGCATCAAGGCCACGATCAGCGCCAGCGCCACCAGCAGCGTCGATTCGCCGAGGAATTGCCAGATCAATTCACCGCGCCGGGCGCCGACCACCTTGCGCAACGCCACTTCGCGCGCACGCTGCGTCGCCTTCACCGTGCTGAGAATCGTGAAGTTGGTGCAACCTATCATCAGCACCAGCAGCGAGATCACCGAGAACGCCAGCACCAGGGTCAGGTTGCCGCCGAATTGCAGCGTTTCCGGCGCCTTCAGATACACGTCGGCGATATTGACCAGCCTGAGCCGCATACGCTGACTCGGCGTGACGCCGGGCCCGGCCTGCATGCCGCTGATATCGACGCCATGATCGATGACGGCCGGCATGCGCGCGAGCAGGTTGTTGACGTCGATGCCGGGCCGCAACTTGACGTAATCGTTGGTGGCGAGGATCAGCCAGTTGCGCAGGTACGGATACTTGGCTTCGTCGAGCAACGTCAACGACGGCAACGACAAAATCGAATTGCCGGCCGGCAAGCGGTACACCGCCGTCACCGTCAACTGGGTATCCTTGGCACCTGGCCCCGATGCGACGACGGTCAGCGTCTGCCCCATCGCCTTGGCCACGCTGCCGAACAAGCGCACCGCGGTCGCCTCGCCGAGCGCAAGCCGGCCCGGCACTTCCAGCGTACTGTCGAGACTGCCGGCCAGCACAGCGAAATCGAACACCTTGGTGACGTCGCGATCCACTTCCGGAATCGACACGCTGACGTTGGCGCCGTCCAAACGCACTTCCTGATCGAAGTTGATCACGCGCGCGGCGGCTTCGATCTCGTCGGCGAACGCCTGCCGCAGCAACGGCGTGGCCAGGAACGAATCGCCGCCACTGCGGCTGGGATTGCTGCCGGTGCGATCCAGCGTGGTGTCGAGCTTGAAGAGGCGGCCGGCATCCTGCCACTGCTTGTCGTACGCCAGCTCGTTCTGCACGTACAGCCCGATCAGGATGCAGGCAGCAAGGCCGATGGCAAGCCCGGCGATGTTGATGACACTGAACAGCTTGTGCTTCAGCAGGTTGTTGATGGCGGTGACGAAGTAGTTGCGGATCATGATCGTAACCTCACGTTATTCATAACGCAGCGCCAGCACCGGCTTCTGGCTCGCCGCCTTCGCCGCCGTGCCGCCCACAGTCACCCACGCAATACACAAAGCAATGAAACCGCTGCCAAGAAAGATCAGCGGCGTCAGGTCGATGCGATAGGCGAAGTTCTGCAGCCAGCGTTCCATCGCGTAGTACGCCACCGGCCAGGCCACGACGTTGGCGATCAGCACCAGCTTGCTGAAGTCGTTGGTCAGCAGCAGCACGATGCTCCACACGCTGCCGCCGAGTACCTTGCGCACGCCGACTTCTTTCGAACGTCGCTCGGCGTTGTAGCACGACAATCCATACAACCCGAGGCAAGTGATGAAGATCGCCAACAGCGCAAACGACACCAGCATGCGTTGCTGCCGGTCTTCGTCCTGGTACAGCGCATTGAACTCGTCGCTGAGGAAGAAGCGCGTGATCGGCTGGGTGGGACGCCAATGCTTCCAGCTGTCGTCGATGCGCGCGAGTGTCGCCGGCAGATCGTGTGCGCTCAGCTTGATGACGATGTTGTGCAGGCCGAGCCGGGTCTCCTGCGATACGTATTGCTCCGGCTCCGGCGGAATGAAATACAGCACCGGCCCCTTCGGCACATGGATGGACTGGTACTGCACGTCCTTCACCACGCCCACTATCAAGCCCTGGCCCATGCCGCAGCAGGTAACTTCCACCCACTTGCCGATGGCTTGCTGCGGCGTCCACCCGAACTGGCGCGCGGCTTCTTCACTGACAATATACGTACCGCTGGAACCACCAGTACCCGGCTGCGTTGCCCGGTGTTGATCCATGCCGGAGGCCACCGAAAAAGTTCTGCCGGCCAGCAGGCCTATGCCCAAGGTTTCGAAGAAATCCACATCCACCAGCATGGCCGGCATGCTGCGCCGCTCGGTGCCACCCTGGTACGTGATGAAATACGACGTGCCGATGTCATGCGTGGGAATGGAGTTGGCGGCACTGACTTGCAGCACTCCCGGTTGCGCCAGCAGATCGCGCTTCATCGCATCCCACTGCCGGCCGACGCCTTCGCGGCCCAGGTTGCCGAGCACGACCACTTGCTCCTTGTCGTAGCCCGTCTCCTGGTTGCGGGCAAATCGCACTTGCAGATACAGCGTGGCAACACTGATCAACAGCACGATGGCCACGGTGAATTGCACCACTACCAAGGCGCTGCGCAGCCACGCGCCACCTTTGCCGCCGACCAACTGGCCGCGCAGGATCAGCGCCGGCTTGCAGGACGCTATATAGAAAGCCGGATAGGAACCCGAACCGATACCGACGACGAGGATCAACACTGCCAACAAGGGCACGCTCACCGCCGCACCCAGCGACTGCAACGACAGTTCCCGCTGCACGATGGCATTGAACGCCGGCAACGCCAGTTCGACACAGGCCAAGGCCACCAGCATGGCAAGCGCCGCCATCAGCACTGCCTCGCCCACGAATTGCACGATCAAGCCGGCCTGGCTGGCGCCCGCGGCCTTGCGGATGCCGGTTTCGCGGATGCGCTGTGCGGCCTTGGCAGTGGAGAGGTTCATGAAATTGATACACGCCACCAGCAACACGATCACCGCAATCGCGCCGAATGCAGCCACCGTCACGATGCTGCCGG
>DATJXP010000009.1:0-4284 GCA_035500035.1 Candidatus Acidiferrum sp.
GTAGTTGAGCCCCACCAGCAATTCGAACTGCATGTGGGAGTCGGGCCGGTTGTCGGCCATGATGCCCACCACTTCGAGGTCCTGATCGTTGAAACGCAACACCTTGCCGAGCGCCGGCGCGTTTCCGAACAGCCTGGCGGCAAACTCCCGGGTAACCACTGCCGCATGGGGGCGGTTGAGCAACGCTGCATCCTTGCGCTGCAACAACGAAAACCCGAACACTTCGAAAAAAGCATTATCGGTAAACGCCACGCGGTTCACGTCGAACTTGCTGTCGCCCACCGTGACAAAGGTGGCGCCCTGGCTTCTTATCCGCACCGTCTTCTCTACCCCGGGAATGCTCTGTTCCATTGCCGGCCCGAGCGGCGACATGGTGATGCCGACATTGTTGCTGCTGACGCCGAGCGCGCTGTCGATGCCGATCACCCGGTAAATATCCTGGTAATCCCGATGGAAGCGGTCGTAGGAAGTTTCGGCACTGACATAAATGAAAATGAACAATGCGCCGGTGATGCCGATCACCAGACCGATGACGTTGATCAGCGTGAACAGCGGGTTCTGCGCCAGAAAGCGCCAGCTGTAATAAAGATTCCTGAAAATCACGCGTACCCTCTCCTATTCATACCGCAACGCCAGCACCGGCTTCTGGCTGGCCGCTCGCGCTGCTGTGCCGCCGACTGTGACCCACGCGATGCACAACGCGATCAGCCCGCTGCCGATGAACACCAGCGGCGTCAGGTCGATGCGATAGGCAAAGTTTTGCAGCCAGCGATGCATGGCGTAGTACGCCACCGGCCAGGCAATGACGTTGGCGATCAGCACCAGCTTGCTGAAGTCGTTGGTCAGCAGCAGCACGATGCTCCATACGCTACCGCCCATCACTTTGCGCACGCCGATTTCCTTGATGCGGCGCTGCGTGTTGAACGTGGCCAACCCGTACAGGCCGAGACAGGCGATGACGATGGCCAGTACCGAGAACGAGCTGAACATCTGGCCGAGGCGCGTGTCGTCGCGGTACAGCGCGGCGAAATCGTCGCTAAGGAAGCTGCGGCTGATCGGAAACTCAGGGATCACCTGCTTCCAGCTGGTGTCGATCCACGCCAGCGTGTCGGCAACGTTGCGACCGGAGATACGCACTGAAGCGCTGGCAAATGCCGGGTTATTGGCTCCGAGAAAACCGCTCGGCAGCAGCAGGAACACCAGCGGCTTGACGCTGGAGCGCACCGACTCGAAGTTGCTGTCGGCCACTACGCCGACGATGCGGCCGCTGAAGCCATTGCCGGTATCGACCGCCTTGCCGACTGCCGCTTCCGGCGTCAGGCCAAATTCGCGCGCGCCGGCAGCATTGAGAATGAGGTTGGCCGAGCCGCGCGCTTTCGGATCTGCCGCCGGCACGACAACATCGGCTGCAAAGTCCGGCGCGAACAGGCGGCCGGCCAGCAGCTTGACGTCGTAAGTCTCGAAGAAGCCGTAATCGACCAGCACCGAAGGCATGTTGTGCATCTCGGTGGCGCCCTCCACCGTGAGTCCAAGACCGCTGATATTGACCGAGCCTGGCGTGTTGTCGGAGGCGGTAACCCCGAGGACGTCAGGATTACGCAGCAACTGCTCTTTCAATGCTTGCCATTTCTTGGTCAGCCCCTGCGATGCCGTGGCCTGCAACACCACAACCTGCTCCTTGTTGAAGCCACCATCGTAGGCGCGCGCATAGCGCAACTGCAGGAACACCACTGCGGTGGCCACCACCAGTGTGATCGAAATGGCGAACTGCAGCACCACCAGCAGGTTGCGCAACAAGGCGCCGCCGACCGCGGTGCGCACCGAACTGCGCAGTACCAGCGCCGGCTTGAACGACGCGAGATAGAACGCCGGCCACGAACCCGAGACCAAGCCCACAATCAGCACCAGCAGCACCAACGAGACCTGCACACCATGATCGTGCAGTGGATCGAAGGCGATCTGTTTGGCGGTGAAGGCAACAAAGGCCGGCAACGCCACTTCGACGCAGGCTACTGCCAGCAACGTCGCCAACAAGGTCATGCCGATGGACTCGCCGAGGAACTGCAGCACGAGTTGGGTGCGATCCGAGCCGACAGTCTTGCGCACCCCGACTTCGCGGCTGCGCAGCGTGGACCTGGCAGTAGCGAGATTCATGAAGTTGAAGCAGGCGATCAGCAGGATGGCGATGGCGACGGTGCCGAGAGTCAGCACCGTGACGTAGGAACCGTGCGGTTGCAGTTCGTAGTCGAGCGTCGAATGCAGGTGGACGTCGCTGACCTTCATCACGGTGAGGCCACTCCACTTGCTGCTGCCCTTGCCGAGGTGACTCTCAGTGAACGCCGGCATCTGCGCCGCCAGTGCTTTGACGTCGGTGCCCGGCTTCAGCTTGACGTAGGTGTGCATCATGTTGGCGTTCCAGCCGGAACGGACGAAATCGGGCAGGATGCGCAGAAAGCTTTCCAGCGTGATGAAGGCGTCGCCGGTCAAGTGCGTATCCGGTGGCAGGTCGGCGATGATGCCGGTGACTTTGAGTGGCCGCGTGTTTTCCAGCAGCAGCGTCTTGCCGAGCGCATCTTCGCTGCCGAAATAACGCGCCGCCTTGCTGCGCGTCAGCACGATGGAGTCGGGCGCATCGAAGGCGTGGGCCATGTCGCCTTGCAGCCATTTGAAATCGAACAGCTTGAAGAACGTGCCATCGACATAGCGCACGCCGTCTTCGTAATACGCGGCATCGTCGCGGCGCAGCAGTACGCGCACCGGCCGCATACGGGCGACTTCCTCGATCTGCTGCGGAAAATCCTGTTTCAGCAAATCGGCCAGCGGTATCGGCGCACTGGCCATGTGGATGTCGCGCGTGTTGTCGGGCGGCCAGATGTCGCGCGAGATGCGGTAGAGATCGTCGGCGGCGGCCCACTGGCGGTCGTAGCCTAGTTCGTAACGCACGTACAACCCGAGCAGGATCACGCTGGCCAGCCCCACTGCGAGGCCGAAGATATTGATGAAGGAGTACAGCTTGTTGCCGAGCAGGTTGCGCAGCGTGATCTTCAGCGAGTTGTAGAACATGGTCAGCCCCCTACCCGTCTGAATACCAGGTTGATCGGTTGCTCTTTGCCGTTCTGGTCTATCGCTACCACATCTATCGTCATGGTCTTGCCGTCGGCGGCAATTTTCCTGACGCCCCTGGTGTTCACCTTGCCGTCATATCTGGCGATGACATTGACCGAGTATTCGTCGATCGCGGTTTCCGAATAGGTGGACTTGGTGATGGCACCCTTGACCTGGAAATCCGCCAGCTGTGCGCCCTGGTATTGCGGGTACTCCTTGCCGTCGCTCTTTGCGACCACCTGGATGAAATCGGGGTGGCCGTTGGCGTATTTGCGGATCACCACGTTGACCAGGTAGCCGTCGTCGCGCAGGTCATAGCTGCGGGTTTCCGAGGCCAGCGGAAATCCGGCCGGCAGCTTGGAAGCTTTCGCATCCAGCTCCCACACACCGAGCACGCGCGGAACCTGTGCCATTGTCGGTGCCGCGACCACCAGCAATGACATTAGCCATGACATCAGCAATGGGCGGGCCAGCGATGCGATTGTTTTTTTCATGATGTCATCCTCCGAATGTAGGGGTATCGATTTTGTAAGGCCGCGCGACATGTAGGGGCACGCCACGGCGTGCCCGCACAGGCCGAGAATCATTCATACCGCAACGCCAGCACAGGTTTCTGGCTTGCGGCCTTCGCCGCGGTGCCGCCGACAGTGACCCACGCGATGCACAACGCGATCAACCCACTGCCGATGAATACCAGCGGCGTCAAATCGATGCGATAAGCAAAGTTCTGCAGCCAGTTGTGCATGGCGTAGTACGCCACTGGCCAAGCGACGACGTTGGCGATCAGCACCAGCTTGCTGAAATCATTGGTCAACAGCAGCACGATGCTCCACACCGAGCCACCCATTACCTTGCGCACGCCGATTTCCTTCATGCGGCGCTGCGCGTTGAATGATGCGAGTCCATACAACCCCATGCAGGCGATGACGATGGCAAGCAGCGAAAACGCGTTGAGTACGCTGCCTTGTCGGGTCTCGGCCAGGTACATGGCGTTGAAGGTGTCGTCGAGGAAATAGTGCGACACCGGGAAATCCGGCAAGAACTGCTTCCATACCTGATCGATGCGCTGCAGCGTGCCTTGCACGTCGTTGCCACTGAGCCGGAGGGCACCTTTCGGCAACATGGCCACGTTGCCGTCGAGGCGCGGCGGCAACGTGAACATCATTGGTTTCAGCGCGT
>DATJXP010000010.1:0-11115 GCA_035500035.1 Candidatus Acidiferrum sp.
ATATTGCCAATATGGCTTAAATGGAATTCATTAGGGCATAAACTATCAATAAATATATTATTTATGGCATATTATGCCTTAAATATCGATAACGTTAAAATCGTAGGCTCGCAATGGAATTGGATCGCACCGACCGGCGCATTCTCAAGGAGCTGCAGAAGAACGCGCGCATCAGCAACCAGGAACTGGCCGACAAGGTCGGTTTGTCGCCGTCACCGTGCTTGCGGCGCGTCAAGCAACTGGAGGAGAGCGGCTACATCAAGGCGTACGTCACCGAGTTGGAAGCTGCCAAGCTGGGACTGAAGCTGATGGCCATCGTGCAAATCGCGATGGACCGCCACACGCCAGATCGCTTCGAACAGTTCGAGACCACGGTCAAAACCTATCCGCAAGTGCTCGAGTGCATCATGATTACGGGCCAGAGCGCTGACTATCAGCTCAAGGTGCTGGTGAAGGACATGGACGAGTACCAGGAATTCCTGCTGAAAAAACTTACCCGCATCAGCGGCGTCAGCGATGTGCGTTCGAGCTTCGTGCTGCGGCAGATCGTCAGTACGTCGGCATTGCCCATCGATACGCGTTGAGCCTGCCGCTGGCCGGGCGCGAGGTTGTAAAGCAAAATGCGGCGTCCCGATTATCCAGGAGTCCATCATGGCCAGTGTGTTCACCAAAATCCTCGCCGGCGAACTGCCGGGCCACTTCGTCTGGAAGGATGAAGTCTGCTTCGCCATCATGACGATACAACCGATCCGTGCCGGTCACGTGATCGTGATCCCCAATGTCGAAGTGAATCATTGGGATGACGTGCCGCCAACCACGGCTGCGTACTTGATGCAGGTAAGCCAGCACATCGCCAAAGCGATCAAGGCCAACGTGGCGTGCAAGCGCGTCGGCGTGATGGTCGTCGGCCTCGAAGTGCCGCACACCCACATCCATCTGATTCCGGTCGACAGCCCGGCCGATTTCGATTTCAAACACGCCAAGCCGTTGCCGCAGGACGAACTGGCGGCGATGGCGAACAAGCTGCGAGTGTCGCTGCAGGCTTCCGGCCACAAAGCCGCCGATCTCTGAGCCGCATGAGCCAGACGAACCAGAAAGACACGCTCTATCTGCAGAACGGCCCGGCCGGCGCCTTCGTGTTCGACGACAAGGTGGCTGCGGTGTTCGCCGACATGATCAATCGTTCGGTGCCTGGCTACGCATCCATCATCACGATGATAGGCGCGTTTGCCGAGCGCTACGCACAACCCGGAACTTTCTGCTACGACCTCGGCTGCTCGCTTGGCGCCGCCACGCTTGCGTTGCGTCATCACATCCGCGTGCCGGATTGCCGCATCGTTGCCATCGACAATTCACCTGCCATGATTGCGCGCTGCGAAAAAATCATTGCGGAAGACAACGCATCGGTGCCGGTCGATCTGCGGTGCGCCGACATTCTCGACGCCGATATCGTCGATGCGTCGGTGGTGGTGCTCAATTTCACGCTGCAGTTCGTATCGCCTTCTTTGCGCGAAGCGCTGATACGGCGTATCGCGTCCGGCCTGCGCCCGGGCGGCATGCTGATCCTGTCGGAGAAGATCCATTTCGAAGATGCGGGGCTCAACGCGCTGTTCGTCGATCTGCATCATCGCTTCAAGGAGCAGAACGGCTACACGCGCACCGAGATCAGCCGCAAGCGCGACGCGATCGAAAACGTGCTGGTACCGGAAACGCTGCGCGAGCACGAGCGCCGCATTCTCGATGCGGGATTCGCGAGCTTTGCCGTATGGTTCCAGTGTTTCAATTTCGCCTCGATGGTGGCGGTGAAATAGTGACGACGCCGTTCGATTATTCATCGTTGCGGCATGCCATTGCCGGTACTGCGCTGTCGCCGCTGGCAGCGGTGATTCCCGAAGATCTTGCCGCTGCCAATAACCACGGCGATTTCGCCAAGTGGCGAGACGCCTTGTCGGCGTTGCCGGATATCGCCGTACGCGGCATCGATCTGCGTCATGCTGTTCGCGTCGGCAACGCGGAGCAAGCGACGGACGTACAGCGCGAAATCCTGCGGCAAACGCTGATGCAATTGCATCCCTGGCGCAAAGGGCCGTTCGACTTGTTCGGCCTGGCGGTCGATACCGAGTGGCGGTCGGATTGGAAATGGCAGCGTGTGTTGCCGCATCTGTCGTCGCTGGCGGGTCGTACCGTGCTCGATGTCGGCTGCGGCAACGGCTACCACTGCTGGCGCATGGCCGGTGAAGGCGCCGTTCTCGTCGTCGGCATCGAGCCGATGCTGTTGTACGTGATGCAGTATTGGGCGTTGCGGCATTTTCTGCCGTCACCGCCGGTATATGTGCTGCCAAGTTCGCTCGAGCAATTGCCGGAGCAACTGCCGGCGTTCGACACCGTGTTCTCGATGGGAGTGCTGTATCACCGTCGTTCGCCGTTCGAGCATCTGGACTTGTTGAAGAAGAAGCTGCGCAAGGGCGGCGAACTGGTACTGGAGACCCTGGTCATCGCCGGCGACGAAGGCATGAGCCTGGTGCCGCCGGACCGCTACTGCCGCATGAACAACGTCTGGTTCCTGCCCAGTTGTGCCACCTTGCAGGGCTGGCTGCGCAGGGCCGGGTTCACCGATGTCCGTGTAGTGGATGTAACGCCCACCACCACCGACGAGCAGCGCCAGACCGCCTGGATGACTTTCGACTCGCTGGCGCAGGCGCTGGACCCCGCCGATTCCTCTCGGACAGTGGAGGGACACCCGGCCCCATTGCGGGCCACCTTGCTGGCAACCCTCTGAGCCGGCGCGTTTATTACAGAATCCTTGTGCACAAAATTTCCACATTAAGTGCATATTTCGGTATCCTGCGCGGTCGTGCAATCCACCGACCCGCGACACAGGAATACCGCAATTCATGGCAAGACCCCAACGCATTGAACTCGCGAATGCCTTCTACCACGTCAGCAATCTGCGGAAGACCGGCAAGGCCTTGTTTCCCGACAAGGACCATGTCGCACTTTTTATGGAACAGGTGCTGGCGGCCGGTCGCCGCTTCAACGTGGAAATCCATGGCTGGTATCTGCACAAGAACAGCTATCAACTGCTGGTAAAAACGCCAGAAGCGAATCTCAGCCGCTTCATGCGGCAGGTCGACGGGCTTTATACATTGCGTTGCCAGCAGTCGGGCTGGCGCGGCCCCGTGTTCAACTCCCGCTACAAGAGCGTGTTGGTGCAACCCGCGCTCGTGCCGCATGTGTTGCATTTTCTGCATCATCAGGCCGGCAGGAATGGCGATGTCGCGCTGGGTTCGCGCAGCAGCAGTCTCGGCAGTTACCTGGGCAAGGTGGCATGGACCGCGCCGGTAACCCGTGAAGAACTGGGTGGAGCCCCGGCACAGCGCAAGCGGCTGGCGCAAACGCAGCAAAGCGTATTGCCGCCGGAGCATGTAATCCGGTTCTTTGCGCGCAAGAGCCGGGCGGCAGTGTTGGGCGATGCAGGCTTTGTCGGCAAAATGCGTCAGCTGGGCGGCGATTCGCCGACGCGGCGCCGGACGCCGCGCTCGCGCCCGTCGGTGCACCGCATCGTGGCGAGAGTGGCGCAGGAATTCGCCGTGCCGGAGTCCGGCATCGTCCATGCGGCACGCGGCCCGGGCTCCAAGAACATTCCCCGCTGGGTGGCAATGCACCTGTGCCAGGAATTGGGTGCCGTAACCTTGCAGGTCATCGCCAGCCATTTCGGATTGCAACGTTATGGCACCGTTTCCACCACCATCGGCAAATTGAAAGCCGAGCTGTCGTCCAATCCGGGATTGCAACGGCGGCTGGCCAAACTGGTGCAAACGCTGAGCTGACCGATTTGGCGCCGCACCCGCAAATCCAGGCAGCGCAGTCGTAGTGAAGCGGGTAAACTGATGTCACCGACGTTCAGTGCCGTTTCGACATGACGACAGTTGCCCCCGCAGTTTCCTCTGCCGTGCTCAAACTCCGGCCCGCCCCGGGCCATGACCGTCCGCTGGATCTGCGCGATTTCTGCGATCTCTTGGTGGAAGAAGGTCAGATGACGCAGGACGAACTGGAAAAACTCGTCGATGACCGCCGTGGCGTCAACCAGAGCAAGCAGCATGTACTGGTCTATCTGGCGGAGCAGAATCTGCCCGACCGCAAGCGCCCCGGCCATATGCTCGATCTCGACACGCTGACGCAGAAGCTCGCGCATTACAGCGGCCAGCCCTACCTGCGCATCGATCCGCTCAACATCGACGCCGCCAAGGTGACGGAAGTAATGTCGGTCGCCTTCAGTCAGCGCCACAAGATCCTGGCGGTAGAAGTCACCGACAGGGACGTGACCATCGCTTCCGCCGAACCCTTCGTCAGTTCGTGGGAAAGCAGCATCGCCCATGTGATGCGGCGCCCGATCAAGCGCGTGGTCGCCAATCCGCTGGAGCTGGCGCGGCTGACCACCGAGTTGTACCGGCTATCGACTTCGATTCAGTACGCCACCGGCAAGGACATGGGTCATCGTTCGACGCTGACCAACCTCGAGCAGATGCTGGAGCTGGGCAAGGGCAAGGATCCGGAAGCCAACGACCAGCACGTCGTCAACATCGTGGACTGGCTGTTGCAATACGCCTTCGAGCAGCGTGCCAGCGACATCCACATCGAACCGCGGCGCGACATCGGCAACGTGCGCTTCCGCATCGACGGCGTGCTGTACACGGTGTACCAGATTCCGGTGCAGGTGTTGACCGCCGTCACCAGTCGCCTGAAGGCACTGTCGCGCATGAACGTGGCGGAAAAGCGCCGGCCGCAGGACGGACGCCTGAAAACCAAGACGCCGGAAGGCAACGAAGTGGAATTGCGGCTGTCGACGATGCCGTCGGCGTTCGGCGAAAAGATGGTGATGCGTATTTTCGATCCCGACGTGCTGCTCAAATCGTTCGGCGATCTCGGCTTCAGTACCGATGACCTTGCGCGCTGGCAGGGCATGATAGGCCGCAAGCACGGCATCGTATTGATCACCGGCCCCACTGGCAGCGGCAAGACCACGACGCTGTATTCGACGCTGAAAACACTGGCCACGCGCGAAGTGAACGTGTGCACGATCGAGGACCCGATCGAAATGGTCGAGTCCAGCTTCAACCAGATGCAAGTGCAGGAAAACATCGAGCTCACTTTCGCCAGCGGCGTGAAAGCGTTGCTGCGGCAGGATCCCGACATCATCATGATCGGCGAGATCCGCAATCTCGAGACTGCCGAAATCGCGATCCAGGCCGCGCTCACCGGCCACCTGGTGTTCTCGTCGCTGCACACCAACGATGCGCCCACCGCGATCACGCGCCTGCTCGAGCTCGGCGTGCCGGGTTACCTGATCAAGGCCACGCTGATCGGCGTGGTGGCGCAGCGGCTGGTGCGCATCCTGTGCCCGAAGTGCAAGCGCGAGACCGAAGTGGATGCTTCGATCTGGCAGAACCTCACCGCACCCTGGCAGACGACGCTGCCGAAAAAAGTCTACGAACCCGCCGGCTGCCTCGAGTGCCGCGAAACCGGCTACAAGGGCCGGCAGGGTATCTACGAAATCATGCAGATGTCGGATGGACTGCGCACGTTGGTCGACAGCAAGGCCGACCTCGCCAAACTGCGTCAACTCGCCTACCGCGAAGGGATGTGCAGCCTGCGCCTGTCCGGTGCCCAGAAAGTCGCCAGCGGGCAGACCTCGGTACTCGAGGTGTTGCGGGTGGCGCCGCAGTCCCACTAGCGGCGAGCCTGCATGCAAGCGGCCACCGATCTCCTGTTGCGGACCCTGCAGCGATTCCGCGAAACGCTGGAATCGCAGCCGCAATTGCGCGGCGTCTTCGAGCGACATCGTTCGTGGCAGGCCGAACTGCCGGAACTCTGGCTGGCCAGCGATCATGCCATCGAGCTCTGCATGAGCCGCACGGCGCTGGTGGCGGATCTCGTCAGCGAGGGTGACGTAGCGCGCGAATACGCCGATTGGAGTGCGCATCTGGCGGCTTTCCGCCGACGCTTCCTGCCCGCGATCGCCGGCGACGATCATTCGTTGCCGACCTTGCAGCACGTGCTGCGCCTGTTTCGTCAGCGCGAATGGTTGCGCATCGTCTGGCGCGACGTCACCCGCCGTGCCACGTTGCAGCAGACCTGCAACGATCTCACCGCACTGGCCGACGCCTGCATCCGCTACGCCTTGCCGCCGTTGCAGGCGCAACTGGTGGAGTTGCACGGCAAGCCGCTCGATGCGCGTGGCGCGGAGCAGCAGCTGATCGTGCTGGCGATGGGCAAGTACGGTGCCGGCGAACTGAACCTGTCGTCCGACATCGATCTGATCTTCGCGTTTCCGGAAGATGGCGAAACCCGGCTCGATGCGGCAGCGGCAGCGTTACACCCATTGGCGCAGAGTTGCACCGTTCAGCACTTTTTCATCCGGCTGGGCCAACAACTGGTGGCGGCGCTCGATACCGCGACGCCGGATGGCTTCGTGTTCCGCACCGATCTGCGACTGCGTCCTTACGGCAGCTCCGGCGCACTGGCGCTGTCGATCGAAGCGCTGGAAGAGTACTACCACAGCCAGGGCCGCGATTGGGAACGGTTCGCGATGATCAAGGTACGCGCCGTCACCGGTGCCGCATCGGCCATCGGCACCTTGATGGCGATGTTGCATGGCTTCACCTATCGCCGCTATCTGGATTTCGCCACCGTCGAATCGTTGCGCGATCTCAAGCGCCAGATCGAACAGCAGGTACGGCGCAAGGGCATGTTGCGCAACATCAAACTCGGCAACGGCGGCATTCGCGAGATCGAATTCATCGTGCAGGTATTCCAGTTGATTCACGGCGGCCGCCGGCCCGCGTTGCAACACGCGGCCCTGCAACCCGCGCTGCAGTCGTTGCAGGACGCGGGGTTGCTGTCGCCGGAAGATGCCGAGTCGTTGTTGCACAGTTATGTATTCCTGCGCCGGCTCGAACATGGGATCCAGGCCTTGGGCGATCAGCAGACGCACGACTATCCCGACGATGCCTTGGCCGAGCATCGCATCGCGCTCGGCCTCGACTGCATCGATGCGCAACAGCTGCGCCGGCAACTGGACACGGTGCGCACGCAAGTGGCCAGGCAATTCCAGGAGTTGATCAAGGCCGGCGATACCGAACAGCGCGAGCGCGCGGATCTCGGTCTGCATCAGGTGTGGGCGGGGAACGTGGACAGCGAACGCTCGCTCACGGTATTGCGGGAACAGGGGTATCACGAAGCAACCGAAATCCTGCGCAGCATGGACAGCTTCAAGCGCAGCCGCCAGGTGCTCGGGCTCGATCGCAAAAGCCGCGAGCGGCTCGACGAGTTCATGCCGGTGCTGTTGACGCAGGTGGCGAAGGTTCCGCATTCGTCGCAGGCCTTGCTCCGGGTGTTCACCTTCGTGCAGGCCGTGGTGCAGCGCACGATCTACCTGGTGTTGCTGATGGAAAATCCGCTTGCGCTGCAGCAGCTCGTTACGTTGTGCGCCGCGAGTCCGTGGGCGGTGGAGCTGTTGTCGCGCTATCCGGTACTGCTCGACGAGTTGCTGCGCCCGCTGCGCCAGCCGCCGCAACTGCCGGAGCTGCGCAGCCTGTTGCAGCGGCAATTGCTGCGCAGCGCCGCCGGCGATGTCGAAGGCCAACTCGGCGTGATCCAGTACTTCAAGCAGGAGCAGGTGCTGAACGTGGCGGCGGCGGAGTTGTCGGGCGGCATGCCGCTGATGAAGGTCAGCGATTACCTGAGCTGGATCGCCGAAAGCGTGGTGGAGCAGGTGCTGGAATTGGCGTGGCGCCAACTGGTTACGCGTCATGGCCATCCCGTCAATGCCGACGGCGCCAGCGGCAGTTGCGCTTTCATCATCATCGCCTACGGCAAGCTGGGCGGGCTCGAACTGAATTACGGCTCCGACCTCGACCTGGTGTTCGTGCACGACGGGCACCAGGAGCTCGACACCACCGGCGGCAACGGCCAGGCCATCAACAGTTCCGCGTTCTACGTGCAACTGGCGCAGAAGATACTGGCCTATCTCGGCACACAGACGCTGGTCGGCAAACTCTACGAGATCGATCTGCGGTTGCGGCCATCGGGCGCTTCCGGCGCGCTGGTGTCATCGCTGTCCGCGTTCGAACGCTACCAGCAACAGGATGCGTGGACCTGGGAACACCAGGCGCTGGTGCGCGCGCGCGTCATCGCGGGCGAGCAAGCGTTGGCGGGCAAGTTCAACGCGGTGCGCAGCAACGTGCTGGCGCGCGGGCGCGACGTTTCGGTGTTGCGTTACGACATCCTCGACATGCGCAACCGCATGCAACGCCAACTGGGGTCGCGCCAGTTGACGCAGTTCGACCTCAAGCAGGACAGCGGCGGCCTGATCGACATCGAATTCATGGTGCAGTACCTGGTGTTGGCGCATGCCCATGCTCATCCCGCCTTTTTGCAATACACCGACAACATGCGTTTGCTGGATGTTGCCGCCGACAATCGTGTACTGGCGCCCGCGACCGCAGCGATGCTGCAACGCATCTATCTCGAATACCGCAGCGAATTGCACAAGAGAGCGCTCGACCTGCAGGAGTCGGTGCTGGAAGGCACCGCCTATGCCCACGAGCGCGACGAAGTGCGCGCCGCCTGGCAAACCTTGTTCACCGCCGGCAGGACGCCAGCATGAAAATCCTGGTGATAGGTCCGTCGTGGGTTGGCGACATGGTGATGGCGCAGGTGCTGTTCCGCTGCCTGCGGCAGCGGCATCCGGACGCCGTGATCGACGTGCTGGCACCGTCGTGGTGCCGTGAACTGCTGACGCGCATGCCGGAAGTCCGTTTCGCGCTGCCGCTGCCGATCGCGCATCGCGAGCTGGGCCTCGGCAAGCGCTGGCACATCGGACGCGAGCTGGCGCAGGACGTCTACGATCAGGCCATCGTGCTGCCGAATTCGTTCAAGTCGGCACTGATCCCGGTGTTCGCAAAAATTCCGCTGCGCACCGGCTGGCGAGGCGAAGCGCGCGGGTGGTTACTCAACGATTGCCGCCGGCTCGACAAAACGCGCTATCCGTTGATGGCGCAGCGCTTTGCCGCGCTGGCCTATGATGCGAGCGTCGCCTTGCCGGCATCGTTGCCGCGACCGCAACTGAAAACCGATGCCGGTGCCACGGCGGCGCTGCGCGATCGCTTGCATCTCGACAGCGACAAGCCGGTTTTGGTGCTGTGCCCCGGCGCCGAATTCGGCGCTGCCAAACAATGGCCGACCGCACACTACGCCGAAGTCGCAAACCATTTTGCCGGCCAAGGCATGCAGGTATGGCTGATGGGCTCGGAACGCGATGCGCCGGTGGCGCAGGCGATCCTCGCCGCAAACCGGTCGCCCGACATCATCAATCTGTGTGGCCGCACCACGCTCGGCGAAGCGGCCGATCTGATGGTCGCCGCCAGTGGAGTGGTCAGCAACGATTCAGGCTTGATGCACGTGGCGGCAGCGCTGGCCAGACCGCTGGTGGTAGTGTACGGTTCGACCTCGCCCGCGTTTACGCCGCCGTTGGCGGACGCAGTGAGAACGCTGTCGCTGGGGCTCGATTGCAGCCCCTGTTTCAAGCGCGAGTGTCCGTTGGGGCACCTGAATTGTTTGCGGCAATTGTTGCCCGATCGCGTCATCGACGCAGCGTTGGCCGTCATGCCGGCGGTGCTGCCGGTATCAGTGCAGTAACTTTGGAATCACCATGCGTGTTTTGATCGTCAAAGTCTCCTCCCTGGGCGACATCATCCATACCTTGCCGGCGGTGACGGACGCTTATCGCGCCAAGCGCGGCCTGCGGTTCGATTGGGTGGTGGAAGAAGCCTTCACCGAAATCCCGTCGTGGCATCCGGCAGTGGACAAGGTGATCCCGGTCGCCTTCCGCCGCTGGCGCAAGAACCTGTTGCGCACCTGGCACAGCGGCGAGTTCGCCGAATTCGCGCAGAATCTCAAACACGAGTATTACGATCTGGTGATCGACGCACAGGGCTTGCTCAAGAGCGGTCTCATCAGCCGTATCGCACGCGGCCTCACCGTGGGCCTGAGCAACCGTACGATCCGCGAGCCGCTGGCGACGCTGTTCTACAACGTGGTCTATGCGGTGCCGTGGCAGCAGCATGCGGTCGAGCGCATCCGCGACCTGTTTTCGCGCACCTTCAATTACACGCTCGATTACCACACCTGCGACTACGGGCTGGATCCGCGCCACTTTCTCGACCAGTACCAGAACACGCCGCTCGGCCGCGAAAAGTATTTGATGTTCTTCCACGGCACCACGTGGGACACCAAGCTGTGGCCGCTCGAATACTGGCAAGAGCTGGCACGCATCGCCAATGCAGCCGGTTACGGCGTCAAATTGCTGTGGGGTTCGGCCGAAGAACGCAGCCGCGCCCAGGCCATCGCCGGCGCCGGTACGCGGGTCGAAGTGCTGGACCAGAAAAATCTGACCGAAATCGCCGGTTACCTGGTGCGCAGCGCCGGCGTGGTGTCGGTCGATACCGGACTCGCGCACCTGGCGGCGGCATTGTCGTTGCCGGTGGTGTCGCTGTACGGCGCTTCCGATCCGGGGCTCACCGGCACCTACGGCCGCCGCCAGTTGCACATGAAGTCCACCTTGCCGTGCGCACCGTGCCGCCAGCGCGACTGCACCTACAAAGGGCTGGCGCTGGAAGACGAGTTCGCTGGCAGCCGGTTCAGCGTCAAGCCGCCGTGTTTCCGCGCCCATCCGCCGGCGCTGGTGTGGCGCAACCTGGAAACGCTGATGGCGGGCGGTCCCGGCACGCTCGACGGCCTGTTCTATCCGTCCTGACGCGGGAGCGGCGCATGCGCATCGGCTTCGTACTGTTCAGCTGGTTCCCGCAGGGTGGCCTGCAGCAGGACCTGGTGAAAGTGGTGCGTGCCTGCCAAGGCCGCGCCGACCTGAGTATCCATTGCCTTGATTGGGAAGGAGAAAAGGTGCCAGGTGTCCCAACCGAGGTATTTCGGCCCCGCCGTTTCACCAGTCGTTTCACGAAGGTAGGGCTGCGCGAAGCGTTTGCCGACCACGTGCTGCATGAGGTAAAGCCGGCGGTCGATCTCGTGGTCGGGTTCAACCGCTTGCCCGGACTC
>DATJXP010000011.1:0-3209 GCA_035500035.1 Candidatus Acidiferrum sp.
TTGTTCACCTTCGGCAGGTCGTTGATCACGATGTAGGGATAGCTCGGATTCAGCAGCAGGAAATCCTGGTGGTAATCCTCTGCCGGGTAAAAGTGGTTCAACGGATCCACCCGGGTGACGATGTGATCGTGGTAACTGTGCGCGGCTTCGAGCTGGGCGATGTAGCTTTCGGCGATCTTCTTCTCGTTGTCGTTGCCGTAGAAGATCACCGAGCGGTACTGGGTGCCGCTATCCGGCCCTTGCCGGTTCAGCTGGGTCGGATCGTGCGCGACCGAAAAATAAACCTGCAGCAATTGACCATAGGTAACCTGCGCCGGATCGTAGGTGATCTCGACCGATTCGGCATGGCCGGTGTTGCCGTTGCTGACCAGTTCGTAATGCGCCATGTTCTTGTTGCCGCCGGCGTAACCCGAGACGGCATTCTTCACGCCGACCACGTGCTGGAACACGCCCTGCACGCCCCAGAAGCAACCGCCGGCGACTACCACCTTGCGCAGTTCGCCCGCCAGCTTCTGGTCGTCCAGCTTGGGCGGCGCTATTTCCACCGGTGCTTCGGCCGCCAGCACGGCGGCCGGCGCCAGGCAGGCCATCAGCAAGACGGCGACACTGCGTTTGCGCAACTTCGACAATATTTCATTCATCATGACCGTTCCCCTCCGATAAAAATGCTCAGGCCCGCGCCGTGAATTTCAGCGCCACCGAGTTCATACAATACCGCAAACCGGTCGGCCGCGGGCCGTCGTCGAACACGTGGCCGAGGTGTGCATCGCAACGATGGCAGGCGATGGCGATGCGCTGCATGCCGAGACTGTTGTCGTTGATGCGTGTGATGTTGTGCGCCGAAATCGGCTTCCAGAAACTGGGCCAGCCGGTGCCGGATTCGAACTTGTTTTTCGAATCGTACAGCGCGGTGCCGCAGCAGATGCACGCATACAGGCCGTCGGCATGGTTGTCGTTGTAGGCGCCGGTGAACGGCGTTTCGGTGTATTCGTGGCGCGTCACCTGGAACGACAGCGTCGGCAATTGCTTGCGCCATTCGTCTTCGCTCTTCACCACTTTCGGTATTTTCTCGACGCCAAGGCTGGCGCCATCGGGCGAAAATTTCTCGATGGATACCAGTTCATCCGCCGCTAGTACCGCCCTGCCGGCGATTGCCGAGGCCAGCGCCACGCCCAACGACAACAACTTGCGGCGCGAGATTCCAACCACGTCTTGCATGAATGACAGTTGTTCGTTCTTCATAGCACACCCTCCTCATTGTCAGCCAAAGGTAAAGGAATAGGCCTGGACCCCACTGTCCAGGAATTCGATGGTGAAAACATGCTCGCCCGCCACATCCTGCTGGCGGACAAGCTGATACAGCCGCTCCTGCGTCACCGTGCCGTTGCCTTGCTCGTCGATATCGAGGCCGTGATTGCGCGCCGGCGGCACACCATCGAGCAGGACGCGGAATTTTACCGGCTCGCCGTTGGCCTTCGGCCCCAGCACCAGGTGCAGATCGCGGGCAAGGAACCGGAACACGATTTTTCCTGTCTTGCCGTTCAGCACCGCCTTGTCGCTGCTGACGGTCCACTCTCCGGCCAGACCCCACTGATTGAGTGCGGGCGCGGCCGGCGCCTGATACGCGTGGGCCTGGTCCTGCACGACGCCACCGGGCGAGCTGAAACTTTCACCGCGTTCGTAACCGACATAGGTTTCCGGCGATTGCACGCTGAGTTGATCCGAAGCTGCCTGCACACCCGCCGACGTTACCGTGGTTTGCGCTGGCGGCAGGTTGTCGGCGCCCGCTTCCATCAGCAGATGGCGAATCACCTGTTCCGATTCTTCATAACCGCCTTCGCCGAAATGATGGCCGCGTATGCTGCCGGTAGCATCGATGAAGTAATGCGCCGGCCAGAACTGGTTGTTGAAGGCGCGCCAGATCGCGTAGTCGTTGTCGAGCGCCACCGGGTAATCGACGCCCAGATCGCGCACGGCGTTGTTGACGTTGCGCTCGCTCTTCTCGAACGCGAATTCGGGTGTATGTACGCCGATGACCACCAGACCCTGGTCGCGGTATTTCTGCTGCCAGGCTTTCACGTATGGCAGCGCGCGCAGACAGTTGATGCAGGAGTAGGTCCAGAAATCGATCACCACCACCTTGCCGCGCAAATCGTCCGGCGTCAGCGGCATCGTGTTCAGCCAGGCAGTGGCGGTGAGCGGCGGCAGCTGGCCTTCGATCGGCGCGCCGGCCGCAGCGGCACCGGCTTTCATCATCATGCCGTTGCCGCCGGCCATCATGGCATTGCCACCCGCCATCATCGCGGGACCCCCCATCATCATGGCGGCAGGTTTGTCGTTGGCGGCCACTTGTTCGCCGGCCGGTTGCACCTGATCGAGCAGGCGCTGTTCCAGTTGCGTGGTGTTGCTGAGCGACAGTTGCGTCAACACGCCGGTGTCCCAACCGCAGGCGATAGCGACCACGGCCAGCAGCACCACGACTCCCATCACGCGCCGTATCCATTCGCCAGCTCCCAGCGAACGCCGCAATGCCGCCAGTACCCGACCGCCAGCGAACAACGCCAACGCCAACGACACCGCGGCACCGGCGGCATAGGCCAACAGCAGCAAACTGGTATGCGCGCTCGGTCCGGCTGCAACCGCACCCGTGAGTATCAAGCCGAGAATCGGCCCGGCACACGGTGCCCACAACAATCCGGTCGCCACTCCCAGCAGCAGCGAGTTCACGACGCTGCGTTTATCGGCACCGGCTGCGTTGGCGCTTTCGCTCGCCGACAGCAGGCGGTTGCCGAGATTCACCAGCGGTTGCATCAGTTCGGTCGCCACCCGCTCGGACAACAGCGCCAGCGCGAACACGGCCAGCAAGGCCAAGGCCAGCCAGCGACCGTATTGATTGAATTGCGCCGCCCAGGTTCCACCTGCTGCCGCCAAGGTGGCGACGACGACAAAGGTCAGCACCATGCCCGCCAGCAGCGGCAGCGCGTTTTTGACGAACGAGCCTTCCGCCCGCGTAAACACGAACGGCAGCACCGGCAGGATGCAAGGACTCAGAATGGTCAGCATGCCGCCGATGAACGCCACCACTGCCAATATCATGGTTCTCTCCGGGAGTTCACAAAGACTCGACGAACTTCACCAACGCATCACGTTCCTGCTTCGACATCGTCCTGACCCGCTCTCTTGCCGCATGCGCTTCGCCGTCATGCCAC
>DATJXP010000012.1:0-6216 GCA_035500035.1 Candidatus Acidiferrum sp.
GGTGCCGCGCGACATTGAACCGGAAGTGGCCGAACTGGAAGACGTCTATCTGTACAGCGTCGACGACCTGCGCGACGTCATCGCCGGCAACATGAAGAACCGCCAGGAGGCCGCGCGCGAAGCCGAAGTGCTGATCGACAAGGGCGTCGAAGGTTTCATGCGCAAACAGCGCGGGCTCGGCATCGTCGCCACGCTGCGCAGTTTCCGCGAAAAAGCCGAACAGATGCGCGACGTCGAACTCGACAAGGCATTGAAGGCGCTCGAGCGCGGTGCCGATCCGCAGGAAGTCGTACGCGAGCTGGCGCGGCTGCTGACCAACAAATTGATCCACTCTCCCAGCGTGCAGATGAAGAAGGCCAGCGCCGACGGTCATCACGAACTGATACATCTGGCCGAGCAACTGTTCGAACTGGAAGCCAGCAACGAAGCCGCCGCTCCCAGCGACCCCGCCGCCAAACAGCAATGATGGCAATGATCAATAGATGAATCCCTCGCTCGTTTCCAAGCTCGACTCGCTGCTCGATCGGCATGAAGAACTGCAACATTTGCTCAGCGATGCCGAAGTGATCGCCGTGCAGGACAAGTTCCGCGCCTATTCGAAGGAATACGCCGAACTGGAACCGGTGGTGACGGCTTATCGCCAGTTGCAGCAGGTGCGGGCCAACCTGGCCGAAGCCGAAGCGCTGCAGAAAGACAGCGACCCCGACGTGCGACAGATGGCGGCCGAGGAGATCGCCGCCAACAGCGGGCGTGTCGAAGAACTGGAAGCCGAGCTGCAAAAACTGCTGCTGCCGAAAGACGAACGCGACGTGTGCAACGTGTTCCTCGAAATCCGCGCCGGGACTGGCGGTGACGAGGCGGCGATCTTCTCCGGCGATTTGTTCCGTATGTATTCGCGCTATGCCGAATCGCAGGGCTGGAAGGTGGAAGTGCTGAGTGAGCGCCGCGGCGAGCATGGCGGCTACAAGGAGCTGATCTCGCGCGTCGAAGGCGACAACGTCTATGGCAAGCTCAAGTTCGAGTCTGGCGCGCATCGCGTGCAGCGCGTACCGGAAACTGAAGCGCAGGGTCGCGTCCACACCTCGGCGTGCACGGTGGCGGTGATGCCGGAACAGGCCGAGCAGGCCGAGATCGAACTGAACAAGAGCGAACTGCGCATCGATACTTTTCGCGCCAGCGGCGCCGGCGGCCAGCACGTCAACAAGACGGACTCGGCGATCCGCATTACGCACTTGCCGACCGGCATCGTCGTCGAGTGCCAGGATGAACGCTCGCAGCACAAGAACCGCGCGCGGGCGATGTCGCTGCTGCACGCCAAATTGCAGGCCGCGGCCGATGCCGAACGCCAAAAGGAAATGACGGATACCCGTCGCAACCTGGTCGGCTCCGGTGACCGTTCCGAGAAGATCCGCACCTACAACTACCCCGACGGTCGCGTCACCGATCACCGCATCAAGCTGACGTTGTACAAGCTGGGCGACATCATGAACGGCGATATGGAAGACCTGATCCAGCCGCTGCTCGCCGAGTACCAGGCCGATCAACTGGCCGAGCTGGCTAAATAATGCCGAACCTGCGCGCGGCATTGGCGGACGCGACAACCCGGTTGGGTTTCAACGACACGGCTGCGCTCGATGCGCAAATATTGCTGGCCCACGTTCTCGGCAAATCGCGCGCCTGGCTCTACACCTGGCCGGCGCACGAACTCGACGCCGAACAATCTGCGCAATACGAAGCGTTGGTAAAGCGCGCAGCCGCCGGCGAGCCAGTGGCGTACCTGACCGGCAAGCGCGCGTTCTGGACCCTGACCCTGGACGTGTCGCCGGCGGTGCTGATACCGCGGCCGGAAACCGAACTGCTGGTGGAGCTGGCGCTTGAATTGGGCCAAACCTTGCCAGGACCAGTGGCCGATCTCGGCACCGGTTCCGGCGCCATCGCGCTGGCGCTGGCGAGTGAACGTCCCGACTGGCAACTGCATGCCACCGAGTTCAGCCCACCCGCGCTCGAAGTGGCCAGGGCCAATGCGCAGCGATTGCAACTCGACAATGTGCATTGCTTCGGCGGTTCGTGGTGTGAGCCGTTGCCGGCACCCGCGTATTCGCTGATCGTCAGCAACCCACCTTACATCGCCGCGGACGATCCGCATCTGCCGGCACTGGCCCACGAGCCGCGTTCGGCGTTGGTGGCGACAGCAGACGGACTCGCCGACTTGCAGGCGATAGTCCAGCAGGCACGGACACGCCTGGCCGATGGTGGCTGGTTGCTGTTGGAGCATGGCTGGCAGCAAGGCGCGGCCGTGCGTGGCTTGCTGGAACGATCCGGCTATCGCGACATCGTCACCCGTCAGGATGCCGGCGGCCGTGACCGGGTTACACTGGGGCTATGGAAAGGTACGGCCCATGAATGACGAACAATTGCTGCGCTACAGCCGCCAGTTGATGCTGCCCGGCATCGACGTGAGCGGGCAGGAAAAGCTGCTGGCGGCACGCGTGCTGATCGTCGGGCTCGGGGGGCTGGGCTGCCCGGCCGCGATGTACCTGGCGGACGCCGGTGTCGGCCAGCTTACCTTGGTCGATCACGACCGCGTTGATTTCAGCAATCTGCAACGCCAGATCGCCCACACTACTGCCAACGTAGGCCAGTTCAAGGTTGATTCCGCTGCCGCCACGCTGCAGGCGCTGAACCCGGGAGTGGCGATCGAGACCCTGCCGCGCAAGCTGGAAGGGGATGAACTGCAAGCGCTGGTGGCGCGGCACGACGCCGTACTGGACTGCACCGACAACTTCGCGATCCGCTTTGCGCTCAACGCGGCGTGCGTTGCGGCGCGGGTGCCGCTGGTGTCGGCGGCGGCGATACGGCTGGAAGCGCAGGTGTCGGTGTTCGATCCGCGCCAGAGCGATTCGCCGTGCTATCGCTGCCTGTACGAAGAAGACGCCGAGGCCGATCTCAGTTGTGCGCACAACGGCGTGCTGGCGCCGCTGGTGGGTGTCATCGGCAGTCTGCAAGCGCTGGAATGCCTGAAATTGCTGACCGGGCTTGGCCGCAGCCTGGCCGGTCGCCTGCTGTTGCTGGATGCCGCGACCATGGAATGGCGCGAACTCAAATTGCGCAAACAGCCCGATTGCCCGGTGTGTCGTCATTGACCATGCCGGGCCGGACTGAAAAAATGCCGTTTTGGACCAACCACCCCGACTTGCGAGGTTAGACCATGCGCGCGATCCGCGTTTTGTCCGTATTGGGGTTTGGCCTGTTGCTCGCTGCATGCAGCGTGCAATGGGTGAAACTGACGCCACAAGGCGAGAACGTCGCCATCCTGCAGGAAACCGAAGTGGCCAACTGTACGCCGAACGGCACCACCACGGTTTCCGTCCTCAACAAGCTCATCGTCAACCGCGATCCGGCAACGGTGCAGGAAGAGCTGCGCAGGATGGCTCGTAATAGTGCCGCCGATCGTGGCGATGCGCTGGTTGCCACCGGTCCCGTGGTGAACGGCGAACAAACCTTCAACATTTACCGTTGCCGACGCTGAGAATGACGATGGAAGAACACAGTACCAGTAACCCCGAGCAGTCGGCCCCCGATGCCGTAGCCACTGCGCCGGCTGCGGCCCCGGCTTCGCAACGCGCGCTCAGCACGGTGCGTTTCCGCGACTTCCAATTGCCGGAAGTGCTGCTGAAGGCCTACGACGACCTCGGCTTCGAATTCTGCACGCCGATCCAGGCGCAGAGCATTCCGATCACGCTGCAGGGCCACGACATCGTCGGCAAGGCGCAGACCGGCACCGGCAAGACTGCCGCGTTCCTGACCGCCATCATCACCGACCTCGTCAACAATCCGCTCGACGAAGAACGCTACGTTGGCGAGCCGCGCGCGTTGATCATCGCGCCGACGCGCGAACTGGTGATGCAGATCGCGAAGGATGCCAAGGCGCTGACCAAGTACACCGGTCTCAAGATAGTCACGCTGGTCGGCGGCATGGACTACCAGAAGCAGTTGCAGGAACTCGAACGCGGCATCTGCGACATCTGCGTCGCCACGCCGGGCCGATTGATCGACTTCGTCAGCCAGAAGAGCATCTGGCTCGGCATGGTGGAAATGCTGGTGATCGACGAAGCCGACCGCATGCTCGACATGGGGTTCATTCCGCAGGTGCGCCAGATCATCGCGCAAACGCCGCGCAAGGAATGCCGCCAGACCATGTTGTTCAGCGCCACCTTTACCAACGACATCCTGACGTTGGCCGAACGCTGGGCACTGGACCCGATCACGGTGGAAGTGGCATCGCCGCGCCAGACCACTGACAACGTCAAGCAAGTGGTTTATCTCGTTACCACCGACCAGAAATATCCGCTGTTGTACAACCTGATCGAAAGCGACGAAGGCGAGCGCGTCATCGTGTTTACCAACCGCCGCGACCAGGCGCGCAAGCTGGCCGATAACCTGCATCGCAATGGCATCAGTGTGGGCTTGTTGTCAGGTGAGGTATCGCAGCCGAAGCGCGTGCGCACGCTGGAAGAATTCCGCACCGCCGAAATCCAGGTGCTGGTGGCCACCGACGTCGCCGGCCGCGGCCTGCATATCGACGACATCAGCCACGTGGTGAACTTCACGTTGCCGGAAGAGCCGGAAGATTACGTACACCGCATAGGTCGCACCGGCCGTGCCGGCGCCACCGGCACGTCGATCAGCTTTGCCTGCGAAGACGACAGCTTCCTGCTGCCGGGCATCGAGGCGAAGATCGGCATGCCGCTGCCATGCGAGCATCCCGCGGCGGAGCTGCTGACCTCGCCGCCGCCGTTCACGCTGCCGTCGAAGTTCAAAGCTGAAGGTGGCGACGATCGTCGCGGTGGCGGCGGGCATGGGCGCGGCGGGCGTGATCGTGGCCGTGGGCCGCGCCGGCATTGAATTATCTGTTCATGTAAGGGCACGCCATGGCGTGCCCCTACGTCAGATTGCGGGTCCAGAATTCGATGCGCGTGCCTTCCGGGTCGTGCACGTAGAAGTACGGCGCGCGCCATCCCTTCGCTTTTATCTCCGTCGTCGCGATGCCATGTTCGGTGAAGATCGCCTGCGCGCCGCGCAAGTCGGGCACCATGAATGACAGCGTGATGCCGATGCCGTCGCCGGGGGCGATGGTGCACTTGGCTGCATCGGCAATACTCAGGTGCGCGGCGCCATTGACGCTGAACTCGATGAACCAGTCGTCCTTCTGGAAACTGATGTCGAGCTTGAGCACGTCACGGTAGAAATGCCGCGTCGCTTCCCACTTGCGGCAGTAGAGAATGGTATTGGCGGCAACGATTTTCATCAGAGTCACGCTCCAGGTTTTAAGATGTCATAACAATACATCTATTCGCCCTGGATGTGCCACGCCTTATTGCGCGCCGGCTTGCTTGAGAATCTGCGCGTATTCGGTACCGTGCCGGTGTTCGGAGATCAGCTTGAAAATGGTCTTGCCGCCGGGCCCGGGCGCATTGAGATTGCGGCCGGCGTCGAGGAAAAACGCTATGAAGCGTTCGAATGCTTCCGGCACCATGCCGCGATAGGCTTTCAGCAGCACGTGGTAATCGGCGTCTTCGCCTTCGACCGGCTGCATGCCGAGGAAGGCCTGGACGCGCGCGTCGCTCCACCATTCATCGGTGACGGCGAGCTGGGTGCGGGCGGCGCCGCTTTTCTTTTCGGTTTTCATGGGGATTAGAGGTACCTGATAGTAAACCGGGGTCAGAGTCATGTTTCCATGGATGGAGGTGGAATCATATTTCTGGTGGAGGAAACATGACTCTGACCCCATTTAAACTTTCAACTTTCTCTGCAATATCTCATTGACCTGCGCCGGGTTGGCCTTGCCCTTGGATTCCTTCATCACCTGACCGACGAAGAAGGTGAACACTTTCTCCTGGCCACTGCGATATTGTTCCACTTGCTTCGGGTTGGCGGCGATGATGGCGTCGATCATTTTCTCGATGGCACCGCTGTCGCTGACCTGCTTGAGGCCCTTGCTGTCGATGATCTGGTCCGCACTGCCTTCGCTGTTCACCATCGCTTCGAACACCGTCTTGGCGATCTTGCTGGAGATGGTGCTGTCCTTGATGCGCTTGATCAGGCCGGCCAAAGCGGCAGCGCTGACCGGACTCTGCGCGATGTCGAGTTCGCTCTTGTTCAACACGGCTTGCAAATCGACCATGACCCAGTTGGCCGCCAGCTTGGCATCGCTGC
>DATJXP010000013.1:0-8129 GCA_035500035.1 Candidatus Acidiferrum sp.
GCGACGCCTACCGCGACATCGTACTGTTCAGCGCCGGAGCGGCGTTGCTGGTGGCGGGCAAGGCGGCCGACTTGCGCGGCGGTATCGAATTGGCCGCGCTTGCCATCGATCAAGGCAAAGCCGGGCAGACTCTTGCCAGACTGGTCGCCATCACCAACGGGCAGGTTTGATCGAGCATGACTGACGTCGTCATCTATACCAAGGACTGGTGCGGCTATTGCAGTTCCGCCAAGCAACTGCTGGACAAGCTGGGTTATCGCTACCAGGAGATCGACGTCACCGACGACATCGAACTTTACAAGGAGATGCGCCAGCGTGCCGGCGGGCGCACGACAGTGCCGCAGATATTCATGGACGGTGCCGGTATCGGCGGCTATAACGAGCTGTGCACGCTGTTCCGCGAGAAGCGGTTGCCGCCGCCTTAAACGCGGCTGAATAAGGAAATAATAAAAAATGACTCGCAAGTCATTTTTTCTTTTTTATTGCACGTTTACCGGTAAACTCTGCGCCTTCGCCAAGCGTTAAAGACGCTGGTCCAATAATTCCAGAATTACAAATTTTTCCTAACGGACGTTCCAATGAGTGTGAAGCCCCGCAAGAAAACCAGGCTCTATTTGATCGCAAGTGTCGTCGTCGTGTTGGCGGCCGGCGGTTTCTGGTATTACCAGCAAAGCACGTCCAAAAAAGCCGAAGACAAGCCGTTGCTGGTCAAGGTGGACATGGGCTCGATCGAAAACACCATTGCCGCCGCCGGTACCTTGAAACCGCGCAACTACGTCGATGTCGGCGCCCAGGTGTCGGGCCAGATCAAGAAGCTGCACGTCGAAATCGGGGACATGGTGAAGGAAGGGCAGTTACTCGCGGAAATCGACGCACAAGTACAGCAAACCAAGGTGGAAGGCGACCGCGCTGCCGTCGAGGCCCTGATGGCACAGGTCGATGGCCGCAAGGTGGCGTTGCAAGTGGCCCAGGTCAACGCCGACCGCCAGACCCGCTTGCGCGATGCCAATGCCGCCAGCCAGGTGGACTACGACACGGCGATGAACACGCTGGCGTCGGCCAAATCGTCGCTCGATCAGTTGATGAAGCAGATCGACCAGAGCCAGGCCACGCTGAAATCCGACGAGCAGCAGTTGGGTTATGCCAATATCTATGCCCCGGTATCGGGCACCGTCGTCAGCATCAGCCTGCTCGAAGGCACCACGCTGAACGCGGTGCAGATGGCACCGACGGTATTGCGTATTGCCGATTTGTCGACGATGACGGTGGAAGCCGACATTTCCGAAGCCGACATCAGCAATATCAAGCCCGGCATGACCGTGTATTTCACCACGCTCGGCGGCGGCGATCGTCGCTGGTATTCGAAAGTGCGCCAGATCTGGCCGACGCCGAACGTCACCAACAACGTGGTGCTTTATACCGGCCTGTTCGATGTCGACAACGCCGACTCCTCGCTGTACCAGGAGATGACGGCGCAGGTTTATTTCGTCACCGCCTCGGCACAGAACGTGATCACGGTGCCGGTGGGGGCGCTCAAGTTCAATCGCGGCGGTCGCGGCCCCGGTGGCGGCGCTCCGCAGTTTGCCGGCGCCGCTGGCGGTCCTGCCGCTACTGGTTCTGCACCGGCCGGTGCCGCTGGTCCTCCCGCCGGTTTCACTCCGCAAGCAGCTGGCGGCCAAGGCCAAGGTCAGAATGGCGCGGGTGCGCCGCCAAGTCGTCGTGGTGCCGGCAACGGTCGCCCGACTGGCCAGGGTTCCGGCGGCTTTGCCGGTATGGCCAGCACCGCTCCGCGTCCGGCCACTGTCGTCGTGATGAAGAACGATGGCACGCGTGAAGAACGCCAGGTCATGGTGGGCGTGCAAAGCCGCGTGGCGGCAGAAGTGATTTCGGGTTTGAGCGTCGGCGAAGAAGTAGTCGCCGGCATCATCCAGGCCAATGCCGCCGCTGCCGGCGGCAACCAGCAGCAGAACCGTCCAGGCGGTTTCCCCGGTGGATTCCCCGGCGGCGGCTTCCCGGGCGGGAGATTCTGATCCGTGGAAGCCATCCCGCTAATCGAACTGCGCGACATCCGCCGCACCTTCATCACCGGTGGCGGCGTGGTGGTCAATGCGCTGCGCGGCATCAACCTGAAGATCTATCCGGGTGAGTTCGTCGCCATCATGGGACAATCCGGTTCCGGCAAGTCGACGATGATGAACATCCTCGGCTGCCTCGACCGCCCGACCTCCGGCACCTATATGTTCGGCGGCCGCGACATCAACAGTTTCGACAACGACGATCTGGCCTGGCTGCGGCGCGAAGCGTTCGGCTTCGTGTTCCAGAGCTACAACCTGCTGGGTGGCGCCACCGCGACCGAGAACGTCGAGATTCCCGCCATTTATGCCGGCAAAACCAGCTCCGAACGCCATATTCGCGCCGAGGCTTTGCTCACTTCGCTGGGCTTGGGCGATCGCATGGATCACAGGCCGATGCAATTGTCCGGTGGCCAGCAGCAACGCGTGTCGATCGCGCGTGCGCTGATGAACGGCGGCAAGATCATCCTTGCCGACGAGCCGACCGGTGCGCTCGATACCAACAGCGGCAAGGAAGTGCTGGAGCTGCTGAAGAAACTGGCGCGCGAAGGCCATACCGTCATCATCATCACCCACGATCCGAAAGTGGCGCAGAACGCCGACCGCGTCATCGAATTCCGCGACGGCCAGGTCATCAATGACAGCGGCACCATCGCCGGCGCCATTGATCCCAAGACCAACGACAAGCTGCGCGACCTGTTCCTCAGCCGTTCCGACAACGCCTCGCTGGCGAGTGTCATGGAGGCCACCAAGATGGCGATGCGCGCGCTGCGGCACAACGTGTTGCGTACGGTATTGACGCTGCTCGGCATCGTGATCGGCATCGTGATGGTGGTGTTGATCCTCGCCATCGGCGAAGGCTCGCAACAGCAGATCGTCGATCGCATCAGTTCGATCGGCACCAACATGATGAACCTGAACCCGGCGCGCGACGACGCGATGCGCCGCAACCTGCCGTCGACGCTGACGTACGAGGACGCGGTGGCGATAGCCGACGGCGTACCCAACGTGCTGGGCACGCTGCCGGAGCTGCAAGGCAGTTACACCGTGCGCTACCAGAAGCAGGATTATTCGACCACGGTATCGGCCATCGGCCATGATCTGCCGGAGCTGCGCAACTGGAAGCTGGCCTCGGGTGTGTTCTACAACGAGGAAGACAACGACAAATACACCGCCGTCGCGGTGGTGGGGCAGACCGTGCTGGACAAGTTGTTCCCGAACGGCGAGAACCCGCTCGGCGAATACATCCTGGTCAAGAACATTCCGTTCCAGGTCATCGGCGTGCTGACCAAGAAGGGCGCTTCCGCCAACGGCCAGGACCAGGACGACATCGTTTACATTCCGTACAAGACCGGTTCGTTGCGCCTGATGGGCCAGAAGTACGCGCGTAGCATCTATGTCTATGCCAAGGACGTCAGCAAGATCGACCAGACCGAGACCAACCTGATCGAATTCATGGTGGCGCGCCACGGCTCGCAGGATTTCCGCATCTTCAATGCGTCGGAAATGCTCGACACGCTGCAGTCCACCACGCAGACGTTGACGTTGCTGCTCAGTTTCATCGCCGCGATCTCGTTGTTGGTCGGCGGCATCGGCGTGATGAACATCATGCTGGTGTCGGTGACGGAACGTACGCGCGAGATCGGCATCCGCATGGCCACCGGTGCACGCCAGTTCGACATCCTCAGCCAGTTCCTGTCGGAAGCGATCGTGGTGACCGGCGTCGGCGGCGTGCTCGGCGTGTCGCTCGGAGTCGGCATCGGCATCATCGTGCGGCAGTTCGGTCAGGCCGTGCATTTCTCCGTCGAACCGGTGCTGCTGTCGTTCACCTGCGCCACCGCCACCGGACTCATCTTCGGTTTTGCGCCCGCCCGCAAGGCCTCGCGGCTGGATCCTGTCGTTGCATTGGCAAACGAATAACGATTATGAATAAAGCAGTCTATAAGTTCCGTGCAGTAACCCTTGGCGCCGCCATTGCAACCGTCGTTGCGCTGGGCGGCTGCGTGTCGGCGATCACGCCGCTCAAACCCGCCGACGTGCCGGTGGGCTGGCAGGGGCCGGTCAAACCCGACGCGCCGATGTGGCCGCAAGCCGAATGGTGGAACAATTTCGGCAACGACGAGTTGACCAAACTGATGAAGGACATCCAGGCCAGCAACTTTGACCTGGCCAACGTCAACCGCAACCTGCAGTCGGCGCAGATTTCGCTGCGCGAAGCCGGTTACAACCTGCTGCCGACGCCGCTGGTCACCGTCGGCACCGGGGCGTCGCACACCGAGATCCACACCCAGACCCCGGCCGGCACCCTGAGCACCACGCCAAGTACGCCGACGACGCTGACGGCGAGCTTCACCTACAACGACATCATCAGCAAGCCGGCCAACTACGACAAGGCCAGGACCGACTACGCCGGCCGCGTGGCACAGGCGCAGAGCCTGGCGCTCAACACGCTGGGCACGGCGGCATCGACCTACTTCCAGTTGCTGGTGACGCGCGACAAGATCGAAGTGGAAAAACAGAACCTGGCCAATGCCGAAGCCGTCGGCGCCATCACGCAGGCGCGCGTGCAGCAAGGGGCCGCGGTGCCGATCGATGCGCTGCAACAGCAGATCGCCATCGAGCGCGAGCGCAGCAACCTGCGGCAGTTCGTACAGAGCGAACTGGCGGCCAAGTCGGCGCTGGCGCTGTTGCAGGGCCGCAGCGTCCAGGGCTATGACCTGAGCGGCAAGACCGTGCTCGACATCAAGGTGCCGGCGGTGCAGCCGGGCATTCCGTCCGAGTTGTTGCGCCGGCGTCCAGACCTGGTGCTGGCCGAAGCCACGCTGCTCAGCTCCAATGCCAACCTGACCATCGTCCACAACAGTTTGTTCCCGACCATCAGTCTTACCGGTTCCGAATCGGCCAGCAGCACCGCGTTGAGCACGCTGGTGACGTCGCCCACCTCGACGCTGAACATCAGCGCCACGCTGGTGGAGACACTGCTCGACAATGGCCAGCGCCAGCGCAACATCGAGCAGGCGCGCATCACGATGGAAAACAACCTCGCCAGTTACCGCAAGGCGGTGATCGGTGCGTTCAACGACGTCGATGTACAGCTCAGCAACATCCAGTTGCTGGACCAGCAGGCCAAGGTGGCGAGCGACAACCTGGCGGCGGCGGAAGAGGCTTTCCGCATCGCCCAGTTGCGCTATGGCGAAGGGGTGACCGATTACCAGACCATGCTGCAGACGCAGAACACGCTGTTCACCACCCGCAACACGTGGCTCGACAGCAAGGTGCAGCAGTTGAATGCCGTGGTCAGCCTTTATCAGGCCCTCGGCGGCGGCTGGCAGGACCAGGCGCTGGCCAGCAACAAATAACCTTGCGGTAGCACCACCGACCGAGGTGGTGCTGTCTTCAGCCCCAAAAGCCGTTCAACAAGCGGGTCATCCGCCGCTATACTCGCTCCACGCTTTTCTGTCATGGAATCCTGCATGAGCGAGCCAGTCCCGGGCAATGGGCCTGCCGACGACAAGGAAAAACTGCGGTTGTTCCGCTGGTTCTTCTTCGGCGTCTTCGCCTTTCTGCTGTACCAACTGCTGCTGATCCTGTCGCTGTTTTCCAATGTCATCATCTGGGCGGTTTCGCTGACGCTGGTGTTCTGGCCGGCGTGGAGCCTGGTGCGCCGGCGCATGCCGGGCCGCGATACCGGCGCCGCCTTGCTGTTCACCACCGGCGTCCTGTTGCTGGTGCTGTTGCCGGTGATCGCGCTGTTCTGGGTGATGATCGCGCAGTCCGCGCATTTGTATCCGACTGTCAGCCATTGGGTTAGCGATATGAACGCCCGCTTGCAGGGCGATGCCATCGGCCTGCTGCCGCAGTGGATGCAGGAAAGCTGGCACGAGTTGCAAAGCTATCTGCAAAGCAATCCGGCACTGGCCAAGTTCGACCCCAAACAGTTCGTGCTCGACAACATCGACGCGCTCAGCGCCGATCTCACCCGCTTCGGCGCCGCCACCGCCCGCAATGTGCTGCTCGGTATCGTCAACTTGTCGTTGATCCTGGTGCTGATGTTCTTCTGCTTCCGTGACGGCGAACGGTTCCTGCACTGGCTGATCTCGATCATCCCGATGCCGCGCGAGCAAACCGAATCGGTGGCACTGCGCATCTACCGTACCGTCACCGCGGTGATCCGCGGTGCGCTGCTGACGGCGCTTGCGCAGGGCGTGCTGTCGATCATCGGGTACCTGATCGCCGGCGTGCCGTTGGCGGTACTGTTCGGTGCGTTGACAGGTCTTGCGGGCATGATCCCGGTAGTCGGCGGCAGCCTGATCTGGTTGCCGCTCGGCTTGTTCGTGATGAACGATTCGCCGGGCTGGGGGTTGTTCATCATCTTGTGGGGGCTGATCCTGGTCAGCCTGTCCGACAACATCATCAAGGCGTTGTTCATCGGCAAGGAAACCGGCATGCCGGCGTTGATGATCTTCTGCGGCATGCTGGGCGGCGCCAACGTCTATGGTTTCACCGGGCTGATCGCCGGCCCCATCCTGATCGCGGTATTGATGGCATTCATTTCCATCTATCGTGAGCAGTACCTGCAGCACTCCGCCGGCGAAACCGACGTTGCCCGCTAGTACTGCGTGATTTCCACCACGTCGCTCTGCAGCAACACGCGCAACACGCGATAACCGCTCAACACGATTTCGCCGCTCTTGCGGTCGTTGCCGTCGGGGCTGTAATCGAATTCATAGACGCGGCACAGGAACCGCTGCTGATGCAGGTTGCGTTCGAGCCGGAACTTCTTGAACACCAGCGAATCATCGAGGAACTGCAGGCCGCGCTGGCGGCAGTAATCGCGCGCGGTGGTGACTGCGACCGTTTTCTGTTGGCTGGCGCGCCACCACCAGGCGGCGGCAAGCGCGAACGGCAGCAACAGCAGGATGTCGGACAACGTGTACATGGTTGGCGTTCAGATACAACTCGGATAGGGCGCGGCTTCGCCCGGCACGATGGGGCACAGCTTGATCGGCATCAGTTGCTGGAACCGTGGCTTCCATTTGGCTTCATCGAACTTGAGCGGCGCGGCCGAACTGGCGCCGCGCTCAGCCCATTGCAAAGTATAGAAATCGCTTGCGCCCTTGATGACGATGATCAGCGCCGCTTCGCTGTGCAGAGTCGCGTTCTTGGCGTCGGTACTGCCGCAACTGACGACGGCACCAAAGCCGTCATAGTCGCCAAACTTCAAGTTGCCGATGAGGGCACCGCTGAACGAAGTCGGGCAGGCGTTCTTGAAACCGCCAGCCATGCGGTCGGCGAACAATTGCGGCGTCACATTCGGATTCTTCGCCAGGTCCTTGGCGCCGGTGATGGTCAGCATTTGCGTCCATTGGTCCGGCGTCTCGCCGTCGAGCACCGCTTCGCGCAGGTAACCGGTGGGTTTGGCATCCTCGAACACATTGGTAAAGCCCTTGGGAAACGAGAACGCCACCAGTTGGCTGAAGATCGGCGAGATGGCCGTGACGGCGTAGGCCTGGGCGCGCAAATCGTCGACATTGCTGGCAGCGCCGGCAGGTTTGGCTGGTGGCTTGGCGTCGGCCGCGTCGGTCGAGGGACCGGCAAGCAGCAGTGCGGCAACTATGGAAACGCTGCGGAGCATGGAGCACCTGTGGCTAAGTCGACTTTTAGGTTCAGTTAAGGTTCAGAGCTTACTCCGCCGGCTTTTTCCGGGATAGCATGGCAGTTCATATTTACGGCAGTTGAACGGAGTCAGACATGAAAAAGTTTCTGCAGGAAAACCGCACTTTTATTCTCATCGTGCTGGGCATGGCCGTGTTTCGCACCGCGATTGCCGACTGGAGTCCGGTGCCGAGCGGTTCGATGGAACCCTCGATCTGGCCCGGCGATGTGCTGCTGATCAACAAGACCTTGCTCGGCCCCAACGTGCCGTTCACTGAAGGACGCCTGTTGCAACTGGGCGGGCCGCAGCGCGGCGACATCGTCACGTTTACTCCGCCCGACAAGCCTCAAACCTACGTCAACCGCGGTGGCGACATCGTGACGTTCAACCCGCCCGACAAG
>DATJXP010000014.1:0-14683 GCA_035500035.1 Candidatus Acidiferrum sp.
GGGTTGCCCTTGCGCACCAGGAGCACGATGGTCGAAGTGTACGGCGTGCTGTAATCCGGATAGGCCTGTTCCCAGTCGGCGGCGATCTTGCCGGTGCGCGCGGCGATGCTGTCGATGTCGTAGGCAAGTCCGAGCGTCACCACGTCGGCGTCGAGGCCGTCGATGACGGAACGCGCCTGGCTGCCGGAGCCGCCGTGCGATTGGGTGACGACGACGTCCTCGCCGGTCTTCGCCTTCCAGTAGGTGGCGAAGGCCCGGTTGTAATCCTGGTACAGCTCGCGCGTGGGATCGTACGAAACGTTCAGCAATTGCCGCGCCGTGCCGGCCGCCGCGGGCGCGGCATCGGTCTTGCCGGCCGGAGTGTCGGTATGGCCACCGCAACCGCCGAGCGACAGCGTGGCGGCCAAGGCGGTGGCAAACAGGGAAAGCGATGAACGCATGGTGCGGACTCCGTGGAGGAAATGGCCGGCATTGTTGCGGGCGCCCGCGCACGGACGAACCAAAAAAAACTGCTTTGCTTAGCGGAAAACCTGCAATGAAGGCCGGGCAGACGGAGAAAATTTGATGCATGTCGAATGCGGGCGGATCGGAACCGCTATAATGGTGCAAATGAAATCCATCTTTACAGAATTGATGCACATTGTGTCGCGCCTGGCCTTGCCGCTGCTGGCGTCGGTGCTGTGTGCGCGTGGTGCGGCGGCGCAACCGGGCAGTGACGAATATGCGTTGATGGGTTACGACGGCCCCGCCACCCACAATCGCGTGGCGGCGTTGGCCGACAAGCTGGCCAGCGGCGCGGTCAAACTCGAATACAAGGGCAACCGCGGTTATCTCGATTCGCTGCTGGCGGCGCTCGACATCGATCCGCATTCGCAACTGCTGGTGTTCTCGAAGACCAGCCTGCAGTACCCGCTGATCGACGGCGATCATCCGCGTGCGGTGTATTTCAACGACGACACCTACATCGGCTGGGTGCAGAACAGCAACCTGGTCGAAGTGATGACGATGGACGACGCGCTCGGCGTGGTGTTCTACCTGTTCCACAACGTCGATCGGCAGGAGCAGCCGTTCGATCGTCAGAGCCAGCGCTGCCTGGTGTGCCACGACTCGTCCGGCGCCGCGGTCGGCGGCACGCCGCAACTGATGGCGGCGTCATCGGTGTACAACTTCGCCGACAACCTGGTGCAGGACATGAACGGCAACGACAACGTCACCGACAAGACGCCGCTGGAAAAACGCTGGGGCGGTTGGTACGTGTCGGGGCTCAGCGGCAAGCAGAAGCACCTGGGCAACGTCAGGCTGCAGAGCAGCGAGCAATTGCCGCAGCTCGACAAACTGCTGCGTCTCAACCTGCCGACGCTGACCGGGCACGACCTGTTCGATACTGCGCCGTACCTGCGCGACACCAGCGACATCGTCGCGCTGCTGGTGCTTGAACATCAGCTGACGGTGGAGAACCAGCTGACCTACGTACGCTTCAAGGCGCCGGCGGTACTGGCGCGCAACGGCCTGGCGGATGCTGCCAAGGCTGCCACGTGGGCCGGGTTGCCGGACCGCGGCCAGAAAGTCCTCACCCGCATGCTCGACGAGCTGGTGCGGTTGATGCTGCTTACCAACGCCGCGTCGTTCGCCGATCGCATCGACGGCAGTGCCGAATTCCAGCATGCGTTCGTCGCACGCGGGCCGGTGGATGGCAGCGGCCGGTCATTGCGGCAGTTCGATTTGCAGCACCGCCTGTTCCGCTATCCGCTCAGCTACCTGATCTACTCGTCGTACTTCGACCACCTGCCGGGTTATGCAAAGGATTATGTCTATCTGCAACTTGCCGCGGTGCTCGAAGGCCGCCGGCAGGAACCGAGCTTCAACCAACTGACTGACACCCAGCGCCGCGACCTCGTCGCCATTCTGCGCGCGACCAAGCCGGAGTTCGTGCCGTACCTGACGCGGTGATCGCGCCGCGCGCGCCGATTCAACCGCCGCCGGCGCCGTGATGTTTCGCCCGCAGACACAGGGCGCAACTGGCGAGACACAGTTTCTGCAACAGCCGCTTGCTGGAAGCGTCCAGACAGCGCAGGTCGCAGGCATGCAGTTCGCCGTGCGCAAGCAATTTCATCAGGAGCTTGCCGTCGATCTCGATACGCGCCGTGGTGGTGTCGGTTGCAATCATGGTCGCCTCGTCAATGCAGCACCTTGTCTGCGTCGCCGTAATGCATCAACTGCTGCCGGCCTTGTTGGTACGCCAGCAAACTGCCGCCGGCTATCTCGCCTTCATGTTGTTCGACCAGATCGCACCACAGCGCGTGCAAATGCGATTGCGCGTGCTGGATTTCGTGTTCGATGCGCGGCGTGGCGGGCAACCGGTGGCTGCTGTCGGCGAGAAAACGCTGCGCCGCCACGTAGCATTCCGCCGCAAGCGCGAAGTGCTGCAGACCTTTGTGGCAGTCGGCCAAGCCGAAATAACTGGTCAATACACGCACGAAGGCGTGATGCACGCAGACGTTGGCATAGTCGGCGAAATGATCGTGGGCGTAATCCAGCGCTTGTTGATGCAACTGGAGCGCGTTGTCGTAGAACGCCAACTGGAATTCGGTATGGGCGCGCAGGTTGCATTGATGCCAGGTGTCCATGAGTAGCTCCTCGCGGTTGATTGGAAACGATCGCTCAGTGAGAGGCAGCCTTGTCGGCGACGGCGGTGCGGCGCACCAGTTCGCGCGCATCGCGGATACGGTCGGCTTCCGGCGCGGTCGCTTCCGCCAGGTCGTAAACGCGTTCGAGCGGGCCGCTGGCTTCCTGCGCGCCGCCTTCGACGCGGAGCGGTTGATCGCCAGCGAGCACGGCGTTCCATTCGGCACGTACGGCGGACCAATAGGCGGAAGTCTGGTTCCAGTAGGTCACGGCCGGCGCGAAGTCATGGCCTTCGATGCGGCGGTAATCGTTGATGCCGACTTCGCGCGCGAGATACGGATAGCCGTCGGTGGCGGCGCGGTTCCACTTGGTATTGTCCTGCTCGTGCACCCAGCCGGTCGGTGTGATGACATGGCGGTTGACGGCGAGCAGCACGTCGTAGTCCTTGCGCGTGGTGTATTCGCGGCGCGGCAGCGGGCGCCAGGTCGGTGCCGACTGCCACGCGGAATAGTGGCCATCGTGCTGCCAGCGGCCGATGCTTTCGTAACGCGGACCGTCGGTGACTTCGTACACCGCCTGCGCCCAGGTGCCGGCCGCTTCCTGCGCGGTGAGATGCCGTGCCTGCCAGATTTCGCCGCCGGCGTATTCGCGCAGGTCGCGCTTTTCGTAGTCCCAATCCTGGCGCCAGTGCTTGACCACTTGGCCTTTGTCGCCCACCAGCAGGTGCTGCAGCGCGATGTGGCGGCCGCTGTCTTCCACCACGATGACTTTTTCGAAGCCGGCCGAATTCTTGGCCGGCTTGAGTTCGTAGCCGGGCTTCAGCGCGACCGTTTCCTCGAAGTGGAACTTCACTTCGAATTCGCCGGTCATCGCCAGGATGGCCTGGCGATCGCGCTCGAATTGCGTTGCGGCCGGGGTTTCGGCGCGCGACGCGGTGGCGATGCCGGTCAAGGCGCCGCACAACAGCAGGGTTTGGGCAAGGGTCGATGCGTTCATGGTTACCACTCCATCTTCAGGCTGGCGGAAAAATTGCGGCCGGGCCGCGTGTAGCGCTCGATCGCGATGTCGTTGGCCGGGCGGCCGCGCACGTCGGCCCAGTCCCAGTATTTACTGTCGGTGAGATTGAACAGGCCGGCGTTGAGCCTGACGTGATCGCCGAGTTTGATCTCGCCGTACCAGTCGAGGGTCAGGTAACTGCCGGGCAGGAACTGCGCGCTGGCCGGATCGACGTCGTGTTTGCCGTCGGCCCACGTCAGCGCGATGCCGCTCTTCCAACTCGCGTTCTTGGGTTGATAGTCGAGACCGGTGGTCACGCGCAGCGGATCGATGCTGTCGAGCGGCTGGCCGGTGGCGCGATTGGAGCCCTTGGCGGAACCCGCCGCCGCGTGCCAGACGAAATCGTCGAGCGCCGCGCCGGCCAAGCCGAGCGGCACCGACACCTTGGCTTCGGCGCCGTAGATGCGCACCGCGTCGAGATTCTGCGACTGGAACACCAACAGGCCGGTTTTTGGATCGACGCCGACGGTGGCGAACGATTCGATGAAGTCGTGATAGGTGTTGTAGAACACGCTGAATTCCGCGCGCACGCCGCCATCGGCGAACTTCACGCCCGTCTCCCAGTTGTGGCTGGTTTCCGGCTTCAGTTGCGGGTTGGGAATCGTGGTGTAGCCGAACGCGAGATTGGTGAAGCCGACGTTGACGTCGCCGTACGGCGGCATGCGGAAGCCGTAGTTGTAGCTGGCGAACAGCGCCACCGCATCGCTGGCGCGCCACGTCACGCCCAGCTTGGGCGATGCGTGCGTGTCGTTCAGCGCGGTCGGCGCGATGCCGGGGTTGTCGTCGGTGAAGATCTTGTCGGGCTGCGGCGTCAGTTCATAGCGATCCACGCGCACGGCGGGCGTCACGATCCAGCGACCGACGCGTGTTTCGTTCTGCACGTAGGCGCTGAACGAGCGTGTGTCCGACACCGGAAAATCGCGCACCGGGAAATTGTCGGGGCCCACGGTGCTGGTGACGGTGCCGGCGGTCAGGTTGCGCTCGTCGCCGGTGCGCAGTTGTTCGGTGTGAGTGTCGCGCCAGTCGGCGCCGACGGTCGTCAGTTGCACGGCATCGCCCCATTGCCAATGCTTGTGCAGCGTGAGTTCGGCGCCGGTCAGGTTCTGGTTGAAGTCGAATTCGCGGTCGCGCACGCGCAGCGACGTGGTGGCGCCGCGCACCGTGCGGTTTTCCGTCGTGTACTGCGTGGTGTCGGAACGCTGGCCGTACACGCGCCAGACGCCGGAATCGACCCACGGCGATGCCGGTTTGAACTCGTGTTCCAGCGACAGGCGCCGGCGTTGATTTTCGTCGTTGCCGGTTTGCGCGGTGACGTCGAGCGTCGGCGTCGTCGATACCGAGGACAGCAGGTTGGTGTATTGATCGTTGCGCGTGCTCTCGAACGTCAGGCGCAAGCGCTGGTTTTCGTTGACGTCGAACACGCTTTTCAGCAACAGGCTGTTGCCGTGACCGCTCTGCGGATTGGGCGTGGTCCTGGCCGCGCCGATCGTGTCGTTGCTGCCGTGGTTGAGATAGTCGCCGGATTCCTGGTGCGAATAGATGGCCAGCGCCGACAAGCGGCCGGAGCGGCTGGCGGCGGACAGCGTCGCGCTGTTGCCGCTGTCGGCTTCGCTGTAGTTGGCGCGCGTGCCGAAATAACCGGTGCGGTTGGCGCCGAGCAAATCGCCCGGGTCCTTGGTGGTCAACGCCACGACGCCGCCGATGGCGTCCGAGCCGTACAACGACGAGGCGGAGCCGCGCACGACTTCGACCCGTTTCAGCAAATCGAGATCGATGCTGTTGCGGGTGGCGTCGGAGAAACTGCCGATCGCGAAGGTGTCGGGCACGCGGATGTCATCGACTTCGATCAGCACGCGGTTGCCTTCGATACCGCGCACGTTGAAGTCGGCCAGGCCGAAACGTCCCACGTTGTTGCGTACCGAGAGGTTGGGCTCGTAGCGCGTCAACGCCTTGATGTCGCCGGCGAGACTTTGCTCGAGGTCGCTGATGACGGTGACCGTTGCCGGCACGTCCATCGCCGGTGTCGGATAGCGGGTTGCCGTGACGGTGATTTCCTCGGGCGCGTCGCCCGGAGCAATGTCGGCGGCTTGAGTCATGGCACTCGTCGCCATTGCGACGGCCAGGCCGAGAATTCGTTTGTGGTAATGCATGTAGCCAACCTCGTGATGATGGAAGACGCCGCAACGGCGGCGAGGAGTTGGCTTCCTGGGTGTGTGGCTGTCCCTGAGGGGAGTAGGGAGTTCACGCCTGGGTGGCTGGAGTTTGTGGATGCCCGGCGCGGAGCCGGGAGTTTCAACTGCGGTGATGAATGCAGCGATGAATGATCGAGTGCCTCCTTTACTGTCTATCTATTTGGTCAGAATCAGTTTGCCGTTGCGGGTGACTTGCAGCAGGTAACGCTCGGCTTCGTGTTCGATCCACACCCGGCGCGCGCCTTGCAGCAAGGCGCTGGCCTGGATGACCTGCGGCGGCATGCAGGCTGACTGCTGCTTGGCGCTATCGACAGCATCGCAAAACGGTTTGAGTGTGCTCATGGATGCAAATGATAACTATTCTCATTTAAAATGCAAGCGATCCTTTCGGCATCGCAAGCGGCAGGTGCCGCTTGGCCAAATAAAAGAGGAAGCAGGAAAACGCGAGCGAAAAAAAACCGGACCTCTTGCGAGGCCCGGTTCATGTCACAAGCAACAGGATGGTTAGAAACTGAAGTTGAACGTCACGCCGGCGGTGCGCGGGTCGCCCAACTGTCCCACGATCAATCCCGTGCTACCCGGTTGTGCGGTCAGGAACTCGTAGTACTTGGTGTTGAACAGATTGCGGCCCCAGACGAACACCTGCCAATCGCCCTTGCCGCTGCTGCGGAAGCCGGCGCGGGCGTTGGTGATCGTGTAGCCGTTGACCACCATGTACTGCGAATAGGTGGGGCTGGAGGAGAAGTCCGAGCGGTTGTTGACGTCGCCGCCGACAAAAAACTCGCCGTTCTGGCCGAACACATGACCCGGCGCCGAATATTCGCCGCTGGCCGTGAGCACGGTGTCGGGAATGCCGGGCAATTTGGTGCCGGAAGCATCGCACACACCGGCGCCGAGCGGGCCGGCTGGTGCGCCGGTTTGTTCGAGCGGACACGGTGCGTCCTTGAAGTCGTCGTACTTGCCGTCGGCAAAGGCGCCGCTCAGCGTGAACAACAGGTTCGAGGTCGGACGCCACGACACGTCGATCTCGCCGCCTTTCACCGAGGCAGCCTCGGCGTTGGCGAGATAGCCGCGCAACACGCCCACTGCACCGTTGATCACGTTGGCCTGGAAGTCGTGGATCCTGGTGTCGAAAATATCGGCGTTGATGCTAAGGGAGCCGTTGAGCAGCGTGCTCTTCACGCCCACTTCGTAGTTATGCACTTTTTCCGGCAGCACGGTGGCGGTGGAAAGCGCGGGGTTGCCGGCGGCGTCGGCGGGGATGCCGTTCAGGTTCATGCCCACGCTCTTGTATGCCTTCGAGTAGGTGGCATAGCCGTTGATGTGGTCGGCGAACTTGTACTGCAGCGTGAATTCGCCGGACAAGTTGTTGTTGCTGGAGATGGCGTGGTAAGCCTGCGACTGCAACACCGAGTTTTTCAGTGCGATCAGCGCGGCGTTGGTGGTCTGCAAGCCGCCGACCACGACGTTGTTGTAGTCGGCGTTCTTGTAGTCGTAGTTGTAGCGCAGGCCTGGCACCACGCTGAAGTTGTCGGTGACGTGCCAAGTGGCCTGGCTGAACAACGCGTAGCTCTTGTTGTCGTACTTGATGTAGGAATCCTGGTGTAGGCCATTGAGCAGGCCCGGCGTGTTGGCGTTGGCCGACGGAGCCAACAGGAAGCGCGCGGCCGCGCTGCCCTGTTCCTGCACGCTGTCGGTGTTGATGTCCTGCTTGTAGAGGAACACGCCCGCCACGTAGTCGAACTTGTCGGTGATGTTGCCGGCGAAGCGGATTTCCTGCGTCCACTGTGTTTGCTTCTGGAAGTTGGACGAAATCGTCGTGATCGGCAGACCGATGAAGTCACGGTCGTTGAGCGGGTACCAGTTCCAGTAGCGCCACGCGGTGACCGAGGTCAGTTTGCCACCGCCGAGGTTCCACTCGGCCAGCAGGCTCAGGCCGCCGAGATCCTGGTGCGACTGGATCGGAGTATCGACGTCGGTGATGCGGGTGTAAGGAGTCGTGGTCGGCAACGTGTAGCCGAGATCGGACGCCATCGCCGCGAACTGGCGGTTGAGCGGGCGCTGCGTCGGCGCAATGCTCGCGTAAACCTGCACGCAGCAGGTCGGGCGCTGCTGGTTGTAGTCGGCGTTCAACGTAAGTTTGAAATCGCTGTTGACGTTGAACAGCACCTGTCCGCGTACGCCGAGGTTGTCGATGTTGTTGATGAACTGGCTGGTCTTGGTGTCGTAGACCGTGCCGTTGCGCTTGGTGCCGGAAAACGAGATGCGCGCGGCGATGTCGTCGGTGATCGGTCCGGTCAGAAAACCACGGGTTTGTTGAAAGCCATAGTCGCCGTAGCTGACTTCGAGCTTGCCGCCCGGCGTGAACTCGGGCGCACGCGTCGTCACGTTGACGGCGCCGGCGGTGGTGTTCTTGCCGTACAGGGTGCCTTGCGGACCGCGCAGCACTTCCACTTGCTGCACGTCGATGAAGTCGAACGAGGTCGATGCGGGGCGCGCGTTGTACACCTGGTCGATGTAAACGCCGACGCCGGGTTCGATGCCGTCGTTGGTCAGACCGAACGGCGCGCCGAGGCCGCGGATGTTGATGCCGGTGTTGCGCGGGTTGGACGCGAAATACTGGATGCTGGGTTGCAGTTCGGCCAGGCGGGCGCCGTTGAACGCGCCCTTGGTATCGAGCGTGTCGCCGCCGATGACGGCCATCGAGATCGGCACGTCCTCCACCAGCTCGACCTTGCGGCGGGCGGTGACGTTGATTTCCTCGAGCGTGCTTTGCGCCAGCGAAGTGGCGGCGTAGCCCGCGGCGAGCGCAAAGATGGTGGCGCTCAGCGCATGCCGGCGAAGTGGATGGTTCGGGCGTTTCATGGGTTTCTCCTGGGTTTGCGAAACGGGCGCAAATTTACTGGCGTGCCTTATTCGCCAGAACCAAGAAAAACTGCGTTGCTTATTCGCGTTTAATGCAAAGCGAAATCAGGCGAAAGAAAAACCGGATCGGAAAAAGGCAAGAAACGGCCGACGTGCCGTGGTACGGCACGCCGGTCGTTGCCGGTGATCCCGGAGGGGGGAGGGATCAGCGTTGGCTCAGTTCCCTGATGCCCGCGGTGCGGAACTTGCGGACAAAGGACGGGAGAGGTACGCCATTGCATTCCACCTTGGCTTCGATGTCCGGTTCATGCCTGAACTCGAGACTCTTCACCGAGAGGAACTCCTGGTCCGAACTGGCGGCTGCCGCGCATAAGGCGGTAAGCGGACTGTCGTCGGCCTTCTTGATGACGTAGTCGGCGTCGGACTTCGACTCCGCGCTGCCGTCTTGTGCGTGACTGCCGTATTTCGATCTGAAGCGCGACACGGTCATGCCGTTGCAGGACACGTCGTTCAGCGCGGTTTTGCCGATGCCGAACTGCGCGGCCACTGCCTCCAGCGGCGCCGATGTATTGGCGGCCGCGATACACAGTGCGGTTTCGTCGGAGGCATCGCCGCTCACCAGCTTGTAATCGGCGAGAGCGAGATTGGTAGTGCAGAACATAAGAGTGGCGATAACGAGTTTTTTCATGGATGCACCTGTAAGCAGATTGAAATTGACGATGACTGCATTTCAATCCCAAAGGTGGATTGGACCGGATTCCTTGTGGGACTCCGCAATCAATCCAGATTGAGACTTCCTTCCTCAAGCGCGCGACATCCCCTGTGTCGGTCATCCTGACGGGTTGTACTGCATGAACTTCTTCCTGAGGTCCATGACCAACATTCAGCAATGCCCGTGCCATTTTTCCGTCCGGGAAAAACGGCAAAAAGCGCCGGTTTTTCGTGATCTTTCTCGCATTTCAGGTTTTTGACCCGCCGGTTGCGTGTCTGTCTTGGGGCAAGGCCGCACTGCGATGCAGCAGCGCGGGCGCCGTGTAAAGAAACGGAAAAGACCTTCGCTGCTGCTATCGCAGCAACCGGCGCGCCGACGTTGCTGCCATTGCAACAGCTGCCTGCCTGCGCGCTCGCGCGGCGATGGATGCACGCCTGCAGAGTGTCGCTGGTTGCGATCCCGATTAAACAAACCAAATCAGCAAGTTGATGGCGATTGCGTGCGATTTCGCGCGCGGCGCGCCGACGTTGGCACGATAGCTGCCATACAGCCCGCGTGAGTGCCTGACTTGCAGGCCACGGTTACATCCACTTCACGCTACAGGAGATTGATTCATGAAAACCCGATCCAGGCTCGTTCACTTCGTCGCGGCGGCAGGTTTGCTGACGGCGGCGCTGCAAGCGCAGGCGCATCACGCCTTCTCGGCCGAGTTCGATTCCGAGCAGCCGGTCACGGTGAAAGGCGTCGTCACCAAGCTCGAGCTGACCAACCCGCACAGTTGGCTCTACGTCGACGTGAAAGGCGCCGATGGCAACGTCACCAACTGGGGCTTCGAATTCGGCGCGCCGTTCAGCCTCAAGGAAAAAGGCATCACCAAGAAGACGCTGGTACCCGGCACCGAAGTGACGATCAACGGCTATCGCTCGAAGAATCCGCGCCCGTTCGGTTACGCGGTGACGACCACGCTGCCCGACGGCACGGTGTACAAGACCGGCGGCGCGCAGGATGCGCCTTCTGTGGCCGACGCGAAGAAGTAAGGCGCGATTCGCGTCATCGACCACACAACAAGGAGAAACCACTTGAAATCGTTCGTACAGAATTCCTCGCAGCGGTTGGGCATTTCGCTGCTGCTGGCAACCGGCTTGCTGCTGACGGCCGGCATCGCCTCGGCCCAGGATCGCATTCCACGGCTGGCCAACGGCAAGCCTGATTTTTCCGGCATCTGGCAGACCACCAGCGCCGCCGACTACGACCTCGAGCCGCATTCGAACCGCAAGGATGCGCCGCCGTTCGCCGGCGCCGTCGAGGAAGGCAAGATTCCCTATCTGCCGAAGGCATTGACGAAGAAGCAGCAGAACTTCGACAACCGCGCCACCGACGACCCGGCACTGAAGGGTTACACGCTGGGCGTGCCGCGCGGCATCTACTACCCGGAACCGTTCCAGCTGTTCCAGCGCGCGCAGGATCTGACGCAGGTGTTCCAGTTCGGTCATTCGGTGCGCACGATCCACACCAACCGCACCGAGCACCCGGAAAACCCCAACGACTGGTGGCTGGGCGATTCGCGCGGCAAGTGGGAGGGCGATACGCTCGTGGTCGACGTCGCCGACTTCAACGACAAGACCTGGCTCGATCACGCCGGCAACTATCACAGCGATCAGTTGCACATCGTCGAACGCTGGAAATTCCTCGACGCCAACACCATCGAGTACAAGGCCACGCTCGACGATGCACAGGTGTACAGCAAGCCGTGGACCCTCGACGTGATCCTGCATCGCCATCGCGAGAAGAACTTCCAACTGATCGAGGATTACCGCTTCACGCTCGATTACGACCAGTACTACCCGCCGAAACCGGATGCGAAGTGAGGGAGGTCGCCATGTTCATCGATACACGTCATCGCAAATCGTTGTTCCGCTCGTTGACAGTTGCAGCGCTGGGATTGGCAGTACACGTTGCACTTGCCGCCGATGCGCCGCAGCCGGCGGGTTCCGGCATCGCGCAAGAGAAAGCGTTTCCGGCCATCGCCTCCGGTAAATGGACCGGCCCGACGCTGCTGGACGGCCAGCCCGACATCTCCGGCCATTGGTCGAACACGATCGCCAACCACAACAACTTCACCGATCCGCAAGGCGGCATCCCCAACGATCCCAAGGCCAAGCCGGAGAAAGGCCTGCGCACGGAACGCGCACCGAGCCGCGTCAGCGATCCGCCCGACGGCCAGATCCCGTTCCAGCCGTGGGCGCTGCAGAAGGTGAAGGAGTTCCAGGTCGGCTTCCACAACCCGACCACGCCGAACTTCATCGAGCCGCTGGCGCGCTGCGCACCAGCGGGCATTCCGAAATCGTTTTACTGGCACGGTTACGAAATCAGCCAGTACCCGGGCTACGTGCTGTTCCAGTTCAGTTCCGGCACCCGCATCGTCCATCTCGACGGCAAGCCGCACCTGCCCGACAACATCAAGTTGTGGAACGGCGATTCGCGCGGCCACTGGGAAGGCAATACGCTGGTGGTCGATGTAGCCAACCACAACGGCAAGGCGTTGTTCGGCCGCTCCGGCGAATTCATCAGCGAGAACGGTCACATCGTCGAGCACTACATCTTCAGCAACGACGGCAAGCGTTTCAATTACGTCGCCACCTTCACCGATCCGACGGTTTACACGCGGCCGTTCACGGTGACGATCCCGGCGCGCAAGTGGACCGAAGCCGACAAGCCCAATGGCTGGCATTTCGAAGTGGAACCGGCGACGCACGCGGGCAAGGACATCATTCTCGACCGCGAAGAACGCATCTGCACGGAAAACAATGGCGGCTTCGGACTCGGTGCCGATCCCGGTAAACGCAAATAAACCCTGCGTGGCGGGAAGTGACCGCCGCGCGCTTTCTCCCGCGAGGATCCCATGCAACACAGTCAGCACTTCATCAGCAGGAAAGCAGCGGCCGCCATCACGGCGGCCATCGCCCTGACACTGGCGACGACCGTGGCAATGGCTGCCAAGGAAGTCGATGTCGGCACTGCCGCCAAGGCCCAACCGGCTGCCGCGTCGGCACAAGTACCAGGCGAGGCGAGCCGTTGGGAGAAATCGTTCCCGGCGATCGCATCCGCCAAATGGACCGGCCCGACGCTGCCCGACGGCCAACCCGACGTGTCCGGCTTCTGGTCGAACACCATCGCCAACCACAACAACTTCACCGATCCGCAGGGCGGCGTGCCCAACGATCCCAAGGCCAAACCTGACAAGGGCCCGCGTGAAGAGCGCGCGCCGAGCCGCGTCAGCGATCCGCCGGATGGCCAGGTGCCGTTCCAGCCGTGGGCGCTGCAGAAAGTGAAGGAGTTCCAGGTCGGCTTCCACAATCCGGTCACGCAGAATTTCGTCGAGCCGCTCGCGCGCTGCGCGCCGGCCGGCATTCCGAAATCGCTGTACTGGCACGGCTACGAAGTGAAGCAGTACCCGGGCTACGTGCTGTTCCTGTTCGAATCGGGCACGCGCATCGTCCATCTCGACAACAAGCCGCATCTGCCGAGCGACGTCAAGCTGTGGAACGGCGACTCGCGCGGCCACTGGGAAGGCAACACGCTGGTGGTTGATGTGACCAACCACAACGGCAAGGCGCTGTTTGGCCGCTCCGGCGAGTTCATCAGCGAGAACGGCCACATCGTCGAGCGCTACATCTTCAGCAACGACGGCAAACGCTACAACTACGTCGCCACCTTCACCGACCCGACCGTCTACACGCGGCCGTTCACGGTGACGGTGCCGGCCCGACGCTACACCGAACAAGACGAGCCGGTTGGCTGGCATTTCAAGGTGGAGCACGCCACGCATGCCGGCAAGGAAGTGCTGCTCGACAAATATGAAACCACTTGCGTCGAGAACAACGGCGGCTTCGGCCTGGGTGCGGCGAGCGCGTCCAGACCGAGGTAACCACACGCAATCGGACAAGCCACGCGAAGCACAACGGTAGTTGCAAGGAAACATTATGTCGCTCATCGAAATCGGCAACGTGTTGCACGATTCGGACTTTGGTACCGCGCTGCGGGAATCGGTCTATGTCTATCCCATCGTCGAGGGCCTGCACTTGGTCGGCCTGGCGTTTTCGGTCGGGTTGATCCTGTTCGTCGATTCGCGTCTCGTCGGGTTGATGTTCACGCAGGTTCCCATCCAGCAGGTGATGCGGCCGTTGCGGCCGTGGCTGCTGGGGGGATTTCTGGTGACGTTCGCCACCGGCATCTCGCTGTTCGTCGCCGAAGCCGCCAAGACCGTCAATCTCGGCGTGTTTCAGTTCAAGCTGGTGCTGATCGCGCTGGCCGGCGTGAACGCGTTGTGGTTCGAATTCAAATGGGGGCGCAAAGTCGCCGAATGGCAGAACCTGGAAGTGACTCCTGCCGTCGTCAGGTTCGCGGGCTGGACGTCGCTGACGCTGTGGACGCTGGTGGTGATCTGTGGCCGCATGATCCCGTATCTGAATTACAAATAATCGCCCGACTTCTTTTTACCGTTTCGACAGGAATCCCTCACGTGACTGCCTTGGAAATCTTCAATTCGCTTCAGCACAGCCGCGTCGGCGAATTCATCAGCCATCAGGATCACATGCTGGGAGCGACGGCGCAGCTGATGCACGTGGCGGGACTCGTGCTGGTGCTGTCGTCCGTGCTGCTGGTGAGTCTCCGGTTGATCGGGCACGGCCCCAGGGCATTGACGGCGGCGCAATTGGCAACTGCCACGCACAAGCTGGTGTGGACTGGCCTGGGCTTGTTGCTCGTCTCCGGCCTGTTGATGTTCGTGCCGGCGGCTTTGTTGTATTACCCGAACACGTTCTTCAGGGTCAAATTCGTGTTGCTGGCGCTGGCGTTGATCGTGTACTTCACGCTGTACCGCAGGGCGGCGCGATCGGGTCAATCCGGCACGTGGCTGTCGTGGGCGGCGGCACTCATTTCGCTGGGCCTGTGGTTCGGCGTCGCGGTCATGGGCCGTTTCATCGGGTTCTTCTGAATCCGTACCAAGGCAATCTCTCCGTTTGCTTCTTCGACAGGAGCCGGAGCGGAATCGTCCCGCTCCGGCTTTTTTATTCCAGTGTTCCAATATCAACAATTGCCGGCTCAATGTGCTGGTAATGCTGCAGCCGCGGCGTGAAATCGGCGGTCATCATTGCCGTCCTCGATTTTTTGGAAAAATAAGATGAAGCGTAACTGCATGAAATTATCGAATTTTTATGATTAAAAAAATTTT
>DATJXP010000015.1:0-3222 GCA_035500035.1 Candidatus Acidiferrum sp.
TGGCCGAAGCCGTAGTCAGTGGTCTGCTTGACCGCTTCATACGTCAATGTGCCGGAGCGCGACACGATGCCGACCTTGCCCGGCTTGTGGATGTGGCCCGGCATGATGCCGATCTTCGATTCGCCCGGCGTGATGACGCCCGGGCAGTTGGGGCCGATCAGGCGTACGCCGAGTTCGTCGCACTTCACTTTGACGATCAGCATGTCCAGCGTTGGAATGCCTTCGGTGATGCAGACGATCAGCTTGATGCCGCTGTTGGCGGCTTCGAGGATGGAGTCTTTGCAGAACGGCGCCGGTACGTAAATTACCGAAGCTTCGGCACCGGTTTCTTTTACCGCGTCAGCGACGGTGTTGAACACCGGCAGATTCAGATGTTTCTGGCCACCCTTGCCAGGCGTAACGCCGCCGACCATTTTGGTGCCGTAGGCAATGGCCTGTTCAGAATGGAACGTTCCCTGCGAACCGGTGAAACCCTGGCAGATGACGCGCGTGTTTTTGTTGAGAAGGATGCTCATGATTATTTGCCTCCCGCAGCTTTGACGACTTGCTGCGCAGCGTCGGTCAGACTCTTGGCGGCAATGATGTTGAGGCCGCTGTCGGCCAATACCTTGGCACCAAGCTCGGCGTTGTTGCCTTCGAGGCGCACGACGACCGGCACTTTAACGCCCACCTGCGCCACGGCACCGATGATGCCTTCGGCAATCAGGTCGCAACGCACGATGCCGCCGAAGATGTTGACCAACACGGCTTTGACGTTGTGGTCCGACAAAATGATCTTGAACGCTTCAGTGACGCGCTCCTTGGTTGCGCCACCGCCGACGTCGAGGAAGTTGGCGGGCTGGCCGCCGTGCAGTTTGACGATGTCCATCGTGCCCATCGCCAGGCCCGCGCCGTTGACCATGCAACCGATGTTGCCTTCCAGTGCGACGTAGTTCAGTTCCCACTTGGCGGCCAGCGCTTCGCGCGCGTCGTCCTGTGACGGATCGTGCATCGCTCTGAGCTTGGGATGACGGAACAGCGCGTTGCCGTCGATGTTGAGCTTGGCGTCGAGGCAATGCAGGTTGCCCTGCTTGGTGATCACCAGCGGGTTGATCTCCAGCAGCGAGAGATCGCACTCCACAAACAGTTTGGCCAGACCGAGGAAGATGCTGGTGAACTGTTTGATCTGCTCGGCGTTGAGGCCGAGTTTGAATGCCAACTCGCGGGCTTGATACGGCTGGGCGCCAGCGAGCGGATCGATGGTGGCTTTGAGGATTTTTTCCGGCGTGTCGTGCGCGACTTTTTCGATTTCGACACCGCCTTCGGTCGATGCCATGAATACGACGCGGCGCGAGCTGCGATCGACCACGGCACCGAGATACAGTTCCTTGGCGATGTCGGTGCACGACTCAACGAGAATTTTGCTGACCGGCTGGCCGTTCTTGTCGGTCTGGTAAGTCACCAGGTTCTTGCCAAGCCACTTTTCGGCGAATGCCTTGATCTCGTCCTTGCTCTTGACCAGCTTGACGCCGCCGGCCTTGCCGCGGCCACCGGCATGCACTTGGGCTTTGACCACCCATTCGCTACCGCCAATCTTGTCGGCCGCTGCCGCTGCTTCGTCCGGCGTGTCGCAGGCATAGCCCTTCGATACCGGCAATCCGTATTCGGCAAACAACTGCTTGCCCTGGTACTCGTGTAAATTCATGGGTGAGTCCTGTTACTGGGAAATTATTTTTTCTTGCGATTGGGCATGTGAATGGCGTGACCGCCAACGGCCAGTGCAGCTTCGTGCACTGCTTCGCTCAACGACGGATGCGCGAACACCGTCATCGCCAAGTCTTCGGCGCTGGTGCTGAACTCCATCGCGATGACGACGCTCTGCACCAGGTCGGCCGCCGATGGGCCAATGATGTGGCAGCCCAGCAAACGATCAGTCTTGGCATCGGCCAGCATTTTCACCTGGCCATCGGAATCGTTGGCAGCCAACGCGCGGCCGCTGGCAACGAACGGGAACGTACCGACCTTGTACTCGATGCCGGCTGCTTTCAGTTGTTCTTCGGTCTTGCCGACCGAGGCGATTTCCGGATGCGTATAAATGACGGAAGGAATCAGATCGTAGTTCATCGCAGCTTTGTGGCCGGCAATGACATCGGCCACCATGACCCCCTCTTCCGACGCCTTGTGCGCCAGCATCGGGCCGCGCACGACGTCACCGATGGCGTAAACGCCGGGCACGCCAGTAAAGCAGGCGCCATCGACTTTGATAAAGCCGCGCTCGTCTTTTTGCACGCCGCTGTCATCGGCCAACAAGCCCACGGTGTAGGGTTTGCGGCCGACGCAGACGATCAGCTTGTCGAAGGTTTCTTCCTTGTTGCCGTCCTTGTCGGTGTACTGCACGGTGACTTCGCTGCTCTTGCCGCTTTTCACCTTGCTGCCGGTCACTTTGGAACCAAGACGGATGTCGAGACCTTGCTTGGTCAGAATCTTCTGCGCGTCCTTCGCGATCTGCTGATCGACCAGTGGCAGGAAGTTGTCAGTAGCTTCGAGAATGACGACTTTGGCGCCAAGCCGCGACCACACCGAACCGAGCTCGAGACCGATGACACCGGCACCGATGACGCCGAGACGTTTCGGTACGCTCTGGAATTCCAGCGCGCCGGTGGAGTCGACGACAGTGTCGCCATTGAGCGGCGTCGGCGGAATTTCGATCGGCACCGAGCCGGCGGCGATGATGATGTTATTGGCGCTCAGCACTTGCTTGCTGCCATTGGCGGCGGTGACTTCGACCTTGCGGTCTTTCAACAATTTGCCGGTGCCGCTGATGCCGGTGACGCCGTTGGCCTTGAACAGGCCGGTGATGCCGGAAGTCAGCTGTTTAACGACTTTGACCTTGCGCGCAATCATTGCCGGCACGTCGATCTCGACCTTGCCGACCTTGATGCCGTGCACGTCGAAATCGTGGGCGGCCTCGTGATATTTGTGCGACGAATCGAGCAGCGCCTTCGACGGAATGCAACCGACGTTCAAGCAGGTGCCGCCGTACACGGCCTTGCCGGCTTCGTCGATCCATTTCTCGACACAGGCGGTTTTCAAACCCAGTTGCGCGGCGCGGATCGCCGCGACGTAACCGCCGGGGCCGGCGCCTATCACAATCAAATCATAATCAGCTGACATAGGAGTTCCTTGTGGGATACAGAGTGTCGGTAATTGTCAAACTTCGAGGAAGATGCGGGCCGGATCTTC
>DATJXP010000016.1:0-7002 GCA_035500035.1 Candidatus Acidiferrum sp.
TGTTTGCCGAGTCCGTCGGTGGCGCCGGTGATCAGGATGGTGCGTTGGGTGATGTCAGTCATCTCGTCACTCCCCGGTTGGCCGGCCCGTCGGATCAGCGGTTCACGGAGCGCGCGTGCCGTTCACTTCCACTTCGACGCGACGATCCGGCTGCAAGCAGGCTTTCAGCGCGGCGTTCACCGGGCCCTGGCATTGTTCCTTCGTAGTAACCGGCTGATCGCTGTTGACGCCCTTGGCGGTGATGTTGCCGCCCGGGATGCCGGCGTTGACCAGGTAGTTCTTCACCGCGTTGGCGCGGCGTTCCGACAACGCCAGGTTGTAGTCGTGCTTGCCGATGCGGTCGGTGTGGCCGGTGACGATGATGATGTCGTAGCGCACGCCCTTGATATCCTGCACCAGCTTGTCGAGCTGCTGCTTGCCGGCCGGTTTCAGTTCCGACTTGTCGAAATCGAACAGCGCGCTGGCGGCCAGCGTCACTTTCATCAACGGCGGCGGTGCGGCTGGCGCAGGTGCTGGAGCCGGAGCAGGTGCCGGCGGTGGGGCCGATTTGGCCACCGGCGCCGGTGCCGGTTTGGACGCACCGAACTTGTACAGCACGCCGACCGAAAGTCCGGTGACGTTGTCGGCGATGACGCGGTTGGTGGCGAGTTGGAAGCGCTCCACTTCCGCCCTTACCGAAAACACATCGTTGAGCGAATAGTCGAGACCGACGCCGTAGTGGCCGTGGGTGCCGCTGTCGGTGCCGTTGGCGAAGCCGGCGCCCATCGCCGGATTGCTGAAGCTCTGGCTGACGCGCATGTTGTCGATGCCCAAGCGGAGGAAGACCGACAGTTCGTCCTGCAGCGGCAGGCTGCCGATCAAATCCAGCGTCACGCCCCTGACCGCGGCCTTGCCCTGCTGCGCGGCGGTGGGGACCGCAGTAGCGTCGAACTGGTATTTGCCGAGATCGGCATAACCGGCTTCGAGCGCGAAATTACGGTTGAACTGGTAGCCGGCGAACAACTTGTAAAGCAATTGATCGTCCGACGTCGTCACCATTGCGCTGGTGGCGCCGGTGGCCTTGATGCGGGCCAGCACGCCATCGGCATCGGTATCCGCCCGGCCCTGGCCGAGAGCGGCGCCGCTGTAAAAGCCCGGCTGCTGGGCCTGTGCACCCGTTGCCATGACGGCGAGCGCAGCAGCCAACAGCGACAGACGGAAAGTTTTGGTGGTTTTCGCGGTGAAGTCATTCACGCCAACGTACTCCTGCTGGTAAAAAAGAAGGGAGTTTCAGCTGCAAACAGCGAAACATGCCGCGTATTTTACCAAGCTTTGCCTGCCGCCGCTTGCCGGCGTGGGCGCGCTACTTTTTCGGAGTCAGTCGCAGGATTTTGGCGCCGGCACCATCGGTCATCACGTACAGCGCGCCATCGGGACCCTGGTTGACGCCGCGAATGCGCGCGTTCAACTCGGTCAGCAGGCGCTCTTCGGCCACCACATGGCCGTCCTTCAGCATCAACCGCACCAGCGACTTGCCGACCAGCTCGGCGACAAACAGGTTGTCCCGCCAGTCGGGAAACAGCTTGCCGTCGTAGAAGGCGATGCCGGCCGGTGCGATGTCGGGCGTCCAGAAGTACACCGGTTGCTCCATGCCGTCCTGCGCGGTCTTGTCGTTGTTGATCGGCTTGCCGCTGTAGTCGCGACCGTACCCGATCACCGGATAACCGTAATTCTTGCCCTTTTCCACCGCGTTCACTTCGTCGCCGCCGCGCGGACCGTGTTCGCTGGTCCACAGCTTGCCGGTTTTCGGCTCGATGGCGACGCCCTGCATGTCGCGGAAGCCGAGTGCGTAGATTTCCGGATGCGCGCCGGCCTTGCCGACGAAGGGATTGTCCTTGGGAATGCTGCCGTCGGCATTGATGCGCAACACCTTGCCCATGTTGCTGTCGAGCTGCTGCGGATACATCCAGTCACCGGCAGGCAGGCCGTAACCCGCGGGTACCGATGACGTGACCATAAGCGTGCCATCCGGCGCTTGCACCATGCGGCCGGTGGTGCCTTCGGTGTTGAGCAGTATCTTCACGTTGTCGATGCGCTTGTCGTCGGCAGACAGCGTGGCGCTGGAAACCACGACGACGGCCGGCGAGCGCAAGGCTTCGTTGGCGCCTTCCGGCAGCACGGCATAGACGAGATAGAGCGTGCGATTCTTGTCGAAGGCCTTGTCGGGCCGCACTTCGTACAGGCCCTGCCCCTTGGTGTACATATTGGCGGGCAATCCTTCGATTTCACTGATCTTGCCATCCTTGCCGATCAGCCTGATGTGGCCGGAGCGTTCCGCCGCGAGCATGCGGCCGTCGGGCAGCAGGTTGAAACTGAAGGCGCCGTTCAAACCTTCGGCGACGACCTCCACCGCATACTCCGAGGTCTTGGCCGGACGCGGCGCACGGGTCTGGCCCAACCACATCGGCAGCGGCGCATAACCGTCGGGCGCCGCGCTCTCGCCGGCAGGAATGCCACCGGCCAGCGCCGGCGGCCTCGGCGCAGGCTTGAGATTTTGCGCGTGCAGCGCAGCGGTCCCCGTCAACAAGCAGCTCACTGCAACCAGCATCAATGTTTTTTTCATGGGTCCTCCGTGGTGGGCAGCGGAATGCTACTCCAAGTTGATTGACTTTCGCTTCCTTTCGACGAAAGCCTGGCGTAATCACACCTCAGTCCGGCCGGCGCGCTCGTTCGAAAGCATCGGCCAACGCCAAGCCGGCATCGATGCCGGCGGCAAAGACCGCTGCGGCATCGCCGGCAGTCAATGCCGCGACGTGGCGGAACATCGACAGGAAGTCGTGGCCGCGAAACTGCAGTGCCGGAGCCAGCGCAGCCATGGCATCGGCAAATGGTTGTTCGAAGGCGATGCGCAGCCGGTCGGAGGCGTCGGTCAGCGGATTGATGCCGGCCCGATACCCCTGCTGCCTGTTGCGCACGCACAGTGCCAGCTCGGCCGAGAACCAGATCTTGCACGTCACCGGCCGCTGCTCATAAAGACTGCAAGCGCCGGAGTCGGTGAGCTGCGGGCACGGAATCGTCGGCACGCTGCCATCGGTGGCGATGACGGCAACCGGGTCAACTGCACGCACGCGGTCGCGCAGTTCGACCAGCGTGATCAGGTCCAGCACGGTCATGGTGAAATCGGTGGTGGTGACCTGCAGCAAGCTCGACGGGATCCGGCAACAGGTATCGCAGCCGTAGGCGCAAGCCAGCGCCGGAGCAGCGCCAGATTCGGCCGCCGTATAAAGTCGCTGCGACAATGCGTTACCGAGTTCCTGGCTGATGGCGGCGATGCGCACCAGCGAGTCGTAACGCGAGCTGCCGTGCTCGAGCGCAGCCAGCCTGGCTTCCGCCGCGCGCACGAACTCGTCCAGCAACCCGGGCGTACCCAGTGCCTTGCCGTCGATGTAACCGCGGCATTGCGCCGCGCCGCAGCGGCAATGAAATGGTTTGTACAGCACGTCTTCGGTCTGGCAGTAATCCATCGTCACGAAGTCGCCGGCGGCAATGGGCCTGATGGCGATGAAAATGCGCCGCGCGAGATCGACATGACAATTGGGATCGCAGTGATGCAACGCCTTGCCCATCACGTAGGGATCGTGCAGGTGGCGGCCGCGATCGAGCTGCAGCGTGTACTGGGTGATCTCGCCGACGACGTCGCCGGTGAAGGCGAATACCACGTCGCCCGGCGCAAAAGCGCGCAGCGCCACCAGGCCTTCGCCGCGGCCGTGATCGGCCGCCACGATGGCGAAATCGCTGCGCAACGGTTCGTGCATGAACGGGTCGATGTCCGACGGATAGAACCGCTCCGCCTGCGGCACACGGGAATTCATCGGCGCAGCAGTTCCTGGTGGGTGACGGTGGCCGGCGCAAAATATTCGCGCACCACGGCCAGCGCTTCCTGCGCGCTGAAGTCCTTGCAACTGAACACGTCCAGGTACAGGTCGCGCGCGCCGTCGTTGGTGTGCAGCGTGATGGCGCTGGTTTCGATCAGCTGCACGCCGGAGATGCCGACCTCGATGCCGCCGCCGAAACGTTCGACGAAGGGCTCGCCGAACGCCACCATGTCGATGCGTTGCGTCATTTCCTTGAGGAAGCGCGCGATGGTGTCCTTGTCGAGCAGCGCGTCGTTGCAGCCGTGTGCCGAGGCGATCAGGTGGCGGCCATAGTAGCGCTGGCCGTCGATGACGATGCGTTTGTAACTGTCGATTGCGTTCATGGGTCTCACACCGGTTGGTTTGCGTTGAAGGAGGCGGCGGTATGGCGGCGCAGCCGGCGGCACAGCACGCGGATGATTTCGCGGTTGACGTCGACGTGCTCGCCCATCAGTTCGTACAGGCTGCCGCTTTCGATACAGAAGGCGCGGGTGTCTTCCAGCGCGGTGACGTCGGCGCTGCGCACTTCCGGATCGAGCGCCGCCAGTTCGCCGATGACTTCGCGTCCGCCCAGCTCGGCGATGGCGCGGTCGCCGGCGTGGATGCGCACGCGGCCGCTGATGATGATGTACATCGAAGTGCCCGACTCGCCGCGCCGCATGATGGGATCGCCGGCACGGAACTCGAGTTCCTTCGCCATGCGCGCGAGTTCGACCAGGTGGTCTTCGGCGATGGTGGCGAAGATGTCCACCGATTTCAGGATCACTACGCGCTCGATGATCATCAGCATGGAAGTTTCTCCTCTGTACGGGTTCCGGATTGCAGGGCGTGCAAGCACCACTGCGCGGTTTCGCGCACTACGGGGCGCGTTTCGGCCGCCCGTGCGAGCACGGCGTCGCGCAGCGGAGCCGGCACCGGCCCGCGCCGGTTGGCGATGAATTCGAGCAGGCAGGCCGTGGTCCACGCCGACGCCATGCGGATGTCGCGCGCCAGCAGCGATGCCAGCCACGCGTCCACATCGGCGGGTGTCACCGGGAACTGCGCCAGCAATTTCGACTCCTGCAATTCGCGATTGGAATCGTCGAGCAACGGAAATACGTCGCGCTTGATCGAGGCCGGTACCAGCGTGTCCAGCAATTCGATGGCGGTGGCGCGCACGGCCGGCACATTGCTGTCGAGCCGGCGCTTGGCATCGAGCAACGCCTGTTGCGGCACGATGAACGCAAGCATGTCGAGCGCACGCTCGCGGCCGCGCGCGATCTCGATGCGCAGTGCCGCCAGCAAGCGCTCGCTGCCGCCGGTAGCGACGAGATCGCGAACGGCGCCGCAACAGCGCGCCGCCATGGCGCTTTCGCGCCGCAGGCGTTGTTGCCACAGCAGCGCTTCGTCCGCCGTCGCGCGATGCCGGTTGGCAACCAGCGCATGCAACACTTCGGTCACCAGTTCGAGTTCGGGCTGGTCGAGTTCGGCCAACAACACGGCGCTGCTGGCCGGCGTGCGCAACCGGCCCAGCACGCGCAACAACCGGCGTCGGCGCACGCCGGGGCGCGACGCCGCCAGTGCGGCCCGCAAGCCGGGCAAACCCGCATCGCCGAGTGCCACCAGGCTGCTCATCGTCGTATCGGCCAGTTCGGCAATGTGCAGGTTTTCCACCAGCAGCTCGCCAAGCCGCGGCTCGGCCAGGTGGCCGGCTGCCAGCGTGGCGGCGCGGCGCACGCCGTAATCGGCATCCGCGAGCAGGCGCGCCAGCGGCCGGTAGAAACTGCGGATGCCGACCTCGCCCACTATCGTCGCCGCCAGCACGCGGTCATCGACGCCGGCGGATTCCAGCAGTTCCTGCAATTTGCGGCCCGCCGCCAGCACGCCATCGATGCCGCCGTGGCGCAACAGGCCGACCATGGCACCCTTGCGCAAGACCAGGTCCTGCGCATCCGCATACGGCAACACCACATCGATGGCATCGGTGGCGACCATCGCACACAGCGCGCGCAGCGCCATGGCCCGCACGCGCACGTCAGGTTCAACCGCCAGCAGCGCGCGCACCGGAGTGTCCATCGCCGCGGGATGGTATTTTTCCAGCAACGCCAATACATGCAGACGCACGTCCGCCTGCGCATGGGTCAGCAGTGCCGGCAACAGCGGCAGCAAGCGATCGGGCGCGATGCCCTCGATCATCTCCAGCGAATAGATGACGTCGTCGGCGATGTCGCTGCGCAGGAACCGCTCGAAGGCATCGAGGCTGGCACCGTCGCGCAACAGCGTTTCCTGGCTGCCGAACCGGCGACCGGACACCGCACGCATCAACTGGCCGCCATAGGCGCGGCCGAGCAGCACCGCCACTGTCAGCCACAGTGCGAGAATGACGGCAAGAATCCACACCAGCCTGTCGGCCGGCAATTTCAGCACGCCGGTCAGCAGCGCCAGCACGACGCCGGAACAACCGATGGAACCGGCCTCGACGATGGACTCGCGCAGCGTCTGCACGCGCAGGCGCTCCGGCGGTGGCAACGGTTGGTACAGGATGCGGTAGATCGGCCCTTCCAATGATTTGCGCAGCACTTCGTCCACCAGCTTGGTGGCGATGGCGCAGGCGGCGATGACGGCGATGGCGGTGCCGGCGAGCGTGGTCACCGTCATCGCCGCGGTTCCCATCAGTACGAATGCCGGCAGCAGCAGGATGCCGATGCGGACGCCGAAGCGGCCCAGGATGGGACCCGACAGGAACAAATTGGACACCAGGTTGACGACACCGCACACGCCGAGGAACACGCCGAAGAAATCGGCGAGTTTTTCCGGATCGTCGAAAGTCTGGCCGACGCGGTCGTAGTAAAGAAAATCGACGAAGTAGTAACCGAGATACGACAGCGCCGAAATCGCGAAGAACAGCCCGATGTAGCGATCGGCCAACAGATCGCGTATCGAACGCCGCGACGCCTGCGCGGTCTCGCCCTCTTCGCCTTCTGGTGCGAGCGCGAAGCTGGATGGCGTGGCGCGGATCACCTGTGTCAGCGCGACGAGCGCCCCGAGATGGCCGGCGACGGCGATCAGCATCAGCGGCGCGACGCCGAGTGTTTCGGTCAGCACCGGGATCAGCGCGCCACCCAGCACG
>DATJXP010000017.1:0-4863 GCA_035500035.1 Candidatus Acidiferrum sp.
AAAGCGGCAGAGTCAGCATGAAATTATCGGAAACATCAAACGCTATTTGTGCGATTGATCCATGCGATCGTCAAAACGCCTTGAGCAGCTGAATCGGCAAGAGGCGTAGTCTGCCGTCAACATGTTCAACTGGTCCATCAACTATATCTATCTCGCCTGCTCGGCAGTGTTGTTTGTGCTCGGGTGGATGCTGGCTACGAGCCGTCGCAATTTCTTGATAGGGCAGTTCGTCATGGCGATCTTCGGCCTGGCGGCGTGGAATCTTTGTATCTTTCTTCAGGATGTCAAAGTGTTCTCCGGGTACGTATCGTTGATTGCACGTGTCCAACTGGTCGCCATATTGTTGTTCGGTACCGGCCTCTTCAACTTCTGTTCGTCTTTCCCCGAAAACCGGATCAATCGCTGGCACATTGTCACAGCCATCATCACTGCCGCCTTCGGTGGTGGCTTGCTGTTTACGCGCAGTATTTCGGATGCGGTTCTTGACACCGGCGGCATACGCTACATCGATGGAAAAGCATTCGGATTGATGGCCTTGTACATCTGTCTGCAGGCTGTGCTGATTGTCATCTTCCTCATGGGTGCCTGGAAACGTCACCCCGAACTGCGCAACCAGATTCGGTTCTTTTTCGCAGGCGTGACTACTTTCGTATTGATCGGGAGTCTGTTCAACATGGCTCTTCCCGCGATGGGGAAATATGATTTTCTGATCATTGGCCGATTGAGCAGTACTGTCGCCGCACTGCTGTTCTTCTACGCCATCGCCAAACACGAATTCCTCGACGTCACCGTCATCATCAACAAGCAGGTGGCGTGGGCGGTGACGGTGGCGCTGCTGTGCGGCTTGTCGCTGTTCGTGCATCAGCTCGCCCGGGACTATCCGCGGCTCGAGTTGATGGCGACGCTCGTGGCGGCCGCGGTTGCGGCGCTGGCGGCCCATCCGCTGCAGAATTTCCTGTTGACCAGTGCCAAGCGCAAGTTCATCAAGGGCTGGTACGAACCGGAAGAAGTGTTCCATCAACTGGGCAGCTTCATCACGCAAGAAGGCAGCAGGGAAGCCATCTTTCGCAAGACGTTGAAGACGCTTGACGAAGTATTCGAGCTGGAAGAAACGCTCAGTATCGTCGCGATGCGCGATCAGGTCCGGTTGACCGGCTATCGCGTGCAAGAGCAGTTGAAGAAAGTGGCGACGGGCGAGGCGTTGATTCTCTCGTGCAAGGACAAACACCACGCGTTGGCGCTCGATGAGCTGAGCGAAGAAGGCCAGGAGCAGTTGCGCGGACTGTTGCCGCGGCTGCGCGACCGGGCAGTGATCCTGCCATTCCATTCGCCCGAGTTTCTCGAAGGCGTGCTCGTGCTGGGCGCCAAGAGTTCAGGCGCGCCGTACACGGCCAGCGACATGACGTTCTTCAACAACCTGATCAATTACCTGACTCCGCTGCTCTACCGGCTGACGCCGATCGAAACGCTCGAACGTCTCTACAACGAAAACCAGAAGAAACTGCACGATGCCGAGATTCAGTTGCTGCGTGCCCAGAAAATCGAATCCATCGTGCACGCCACGCGTCAGTGCCATCACGAAATCCGCACGCCTCTCAACATCATCCGGCTGGGACTCGGGCGCATCAAGACACTGGAGGACCTGGAAAACTACAAGGGAGTCGCGCGCGAAGAGATCGATCACGCCATCGAAATCGTCGAAGAAACGCTGGCGGTATCCGATGTCAACCGCCCGACAGCGCGCGTGTTCGTGGCCGTCAATATCGGCGACGTCGTCAATCGCTGCCTGCGCCTGGTCGATCGCAGCCGCTATCAGGTCACGCTCGATGTACAGGATACGCTGACGGTGCGCGGCATCTTCAGCGACCTGCAAGTGGTGCTGACCAACCTGATCCACAATGCGATGGAAGCGATGCCGGATGGCGGCTCGATGTCGTTCACGGCGCAAAGGGCAGGCAACAATGTGTTGATCCGGGTCGAGGATACCGGCGAAGGGATTCCAGCCGAGAACCGCAGTCGCGTGTGGGAACCCTATTTCAGCGGCAAAGGTGCCGCCATCGGCAATAGCACCGCCGGGCGCGGCTGGGGGTTGACCATCGTCAACCGCATCATCAACGAGCACGCCGGCACCATTGCGCTCGACAGCGAAGTCGGCGTGGGCACGCGCTTCGTCATCACTTTGCCGGTCTGGTCCGTTCCCGCTGAAGCTTCAAACGCTGTTCCAGCAGCAGCTCGCGCATGATCTCCGCTTCCTTGTCGAAAACGATGCGCTTGAGCACGTGCAGCAGTTCGCTCTCGTCGATGGGCTTGGTCAGGTAGGCCGATACCAGGCCGTGGCTGGAATCCTCGGCTTTCAGTCGCAATTCGTTGTCGCCGTAGGCGGAGACGATGACCACCGGGGTGTGACGTTTGAACGGGCTCTTCAATTCCTTGGCGCGCAGCTCGCGCAAAAACTGGGTGCCGTCCATCTTCGGCATCTGCCAATCCAGCAAGATGCAGGAGATTTCGTTGGTCAGGAAGTCGAAGCCGCGTTCGTGCCTGGCCAGTTCGACAAATGCTTCTTCGCCGTTATGGGCGATCAGCACGTCGTACATCCCGGTTTCGCCGATCACCGAAGCCGTCAATTCGGCCTGCAGTTCGTTGTCCTCGACCAGCAGGACTTTCGGTTTTTTCTTGTGTGAGAGCCAGGACATTGTGGAACGCTCAAGGATTGCGGAACTGTTTACGTGCCTGCATCTGCCGATGGTACACATAGAGCGGGCCTTTGATCAGCCCGGTGACTATCATGTACGGCACTATGCACAACATCAAAACGGTATTGGCGAGGATGCGTACGAACGGAAACGGTTCGCTGGGATGGGTCTGCTCCACCTTGATCTTGGCGTACTCGGCCATTTCCACCGGCATGCCCTTGATCTGGTTGGCCCAGATCGACGAGATGTACTTCTGATAGCTGCGTTGCGGGTATTTTTTCCACAGGATGTAATGATAGCGATTGCTGTCCACCCAGTTTTCCCATACGGCAACGAGCTTGAAAAGAATACCGCACGGCACGCCGTAAACCAGGCACCACACGAACAGTGCCGGGTAGAACAGCAAGGCGGGCAGACTGGCAAGCATGTACGAGACCGGTTGATCACAAGGCCTCGCCAGTATACAACAGCCAAAATTGGCGCCGGTCCCGGCCGGGTTGCGCCAAAACAACAACACCAGAGAGCGGAAACTTCATGAGTGTCTTCGCCGATCGCAACCGGATCTATCTGGTCCTCATTTATTTCTCGATGTCGTTTTTCTACATCGCCGTCGTGCTGAGCGATCAGCAGGACCCCATCCCCATTCTCGGGTACATGATGGGCCTGATCGTGCTGGTCGTCGCCACCCACGACACGTTGCTGCGCATCATCAACCAGGCCACCGGTTTTTCCGGCGGCATGAGCGAATTGAGCTATTTTTCGGCCTTTATCGAGCTAAGTCGCAAAATCCACAACCTGCTCGAAGCCGATGACGTGCTCGAGCTGGTCAACGCAACGTTGAAGGAAAGAGTACACCTGGTGCAGACGCTGTTCTTCCTGAGTCCCGATCTGCCGACGCAGACACGACCGGTCGGCCATGCCGGTCAGCAAGGAGCGCTCTACGGTTGGCCGGAGGCTGGACCGGTAGCGTTCCCGCTGGCCGATCTGGATCGCGAGGCTAGGCGTCGGCAAAAACCGGTGTCATTGGCGGAAGCTCCCGCGGCATTGCGCGCCATATTCGACGTCAGCAATACCAGTTTGATGGTACCGGTGATCCAGGATGGCAATCTGCTAGCAGTGCTGTTGCTGGGCCGCACCGACAACGACAAGCCGTACTCGGATTTTGAAATCCAGATGTTCAGCTTCCTCGCCAACCAGCTCACCATCATCCTCGACCGCATCCGCGTCTATGCCAAGATCATCCACAAGACCGCGATGGACCATGCGGAAAAATTGCAGGTGATGCAGAGTCTCAGCGCCAACATCGCGCACGAAATGCGCACGCCGCTGTCCGGCATCCGCGCCAGCATTTCCGGCATCGAGGAATACCTGCCGCAATTGCTCGAGTGCCAGCGGTGGTGCGAACAGCACGCCAAGGGCCAGTTCCTGCCGATTCGCGAAAATCACTTGAACGTATTGGTCAACACGCCGCGTCGCATCAAGCTGATGATCGACCAGGCCAACACCGTGATCGACATGCTGTTGATGAACCTGCGCGAGAACGCGCTCGACCGCAAACAGTTCAACATCATCTCGGCGACCAACATCATCGAGCAGGCGGTGGACCGCTATCCGTTCAAGACCGGACAACGCGAAAAGCTGCATCTCGACCTGGAGCGGGATTTCTCCTTTCTCGGCATCGAGAGTCTTTGCATCTACATCTTCTTCAACCTGTTGAAGAACGCCTACTACTCGTTGCAAGGCGCGCAGAAAGGCGAGATCACGATCGCGCTGCAGCAGCGCGGGCACGAAGGCGTGATCCGTTTCCGCGACACCGGGCTCGGCATCGACTCCGCCATCATCGATCGCATATTCGAAGGCTTCTTCACCACCAAGCAGGAAGGCACCGGCGCCGGCCTCGCGTTCTGCAAACGCACGATAGAAAGCTTCAACGGCAGCATCACCTGCGAATCGGTGCCGAGGGAATACGCGGAATTCGTCATCACGTTGCCGATATACGTGGCATCGTGAGCGGCGCGGCGTTCAGTGGACGACGTGCGAGACGAAGTTGGTGGTTTCCAGGAAGTGGTTGTACGGCTGGACGCTCTTGCCGTGAATGGCTGGCAGGTATTCATCCGCCGTCATCGACACGTAGTAGGTGTGGGCCGGCGAACTGACTTTCTTGGCAGGG
>DATJXP010000018.1:0-16796 GCA_035500035.1 Candidatus Acidiferrum sp.
GAGCGTCGGGATCGACAGCGGGCAACTCCAGCACCTCCCGCCAAATCTGGCAGATCCGCTGCAGCAACGCAGGCGCTGCGCATTCTAGGCCGGTCGTCATGCCGCCACCTCCGCCGCCAACACCAAACCCGCCAACAACGCGGCACACGCCTGGCGATCAGGCTTGCCGGTACCCAGCCGTGGCAGGCGTTCGACGAAGTGCACGCATGCAGGTGCGGCATAGAGCGCGCCGCGCTGCAGGTAGAAGTCGATCAGCTCCGCCGCCGTCACGCTCAAGCCCGCGCCAGTCTCCACCAATACAACCAACCGCTGCTTGCCTTCGGCCAGCGTCAACGCCTGCGCCACGCATGCGGTCACTGCCGGATGGGCAACGAGCACTTGTTCCACTTCCTGCGGGTAGATGTTGCGGCCGTTGATGACAATCATCAGATCGGCACGGCCGATGAAGAAGTAATAGCCGTTGCGGTCGCGGCACAGGCGATCGCCGGTGCGATACCAACCATCGTGGTACTTGCGCTGAGTGAGGGCGGCGTCGGTGTAGCACGGCGTCGTGGTGCTGTTGCGCACCCACAACTCTCCCTGCCACGGATCTTCGTTGCCGTCTTCCGCCACCAGTTTGACTTCGCCGAACCGCAACCGGCCGCAGCTGCCGAGCGGAGCCTTGTCGTCGTCGGCACGGTTGTAGATGCCGGTCAGGCATTCGCTCATGCCGTAGGCGTTGTGGACCCGTAATCGCAAATGCGCCGACAGGCGCCGCAGTTGCGCCACGCTGACGGCTTCGCCCATCGCCAGCACATGCCGCAGCGCCGGCAATTGCGTACTCACGTCGCAATCCAGCAGCGCTTGCAACAGCGCCGGTATCAGCAATATCAATTGGCAGCGGCTGCACGCCAACAATGCCAGGTGATCTTCCGGCTCCTGGCTGCGCAACAGATGCACGCAACGGCCTTCCAGCAGACTTTGCAGGCAAAAGCTCAAACCGCCGAAGTGCAGCACCGGCAACACATTGACCCGCGCGGAGGGAACGCACCCGACATCCGCGTCGGAAAACGCGGCATAGAGTTCATGCAGGCGCAGCAGGAAATGGTTCAGCGTCGCCTGCGTATAACGTATCGCCTTGGGCTGGCCGGTGGAGCCGGAACTGTGAAACAGCAACAACGGCTCGTTGCGGCAATCGGCCGTGGCATCCGGGCGACTTGCGTCGGTTTCTGCGGCACTGCGTAGCCGTTGCAACCAGTCGTCATCGCGCTCGTGCAATTGCAGCAGGCCGATCCCGGGGAAACGCGACGCGAGCGTGGCATCGTCGATGATGGCGAGTCGCGGCTGCTGCTGGCGCAGGATCGCCTGCAACTGGTGCGCGGCCGTATCTGGCACCAGCGGACACAGGCACAGCCGCAACGACAACGCCGCCAGCAGCACCGCGAACACCTGCGGATTGTTGGCCGACATCAGCAGCAGCTTGTCGCCGGCGCGCAAGCCGCAATCCGTCAGTACCCGTTCGGCATGACGTCGCTGCCGTTGCAGGTCATCGCAGCTCCACGCCAGCTGCTGGTCGCGGCCCGCTACCAGGGTCAACGCCGGGCGCGACCCCGCCAATGCCAGCAACTGCCGCACACTATCCCTGTCCACCATAATCGCCTCCTGCGCTCGGGTTCCTGCAGCGTAGTACACGGTGGCGAAATTGCAAAAAAATATCGGCCGGGCGCGGCTCGTTCAGTTATCCAGCAACTCGCGCAGCTTGCGCGACAGGTCGGCGCTGCTGTACGGCTTGGCAATCAGGTTGTGCTGCCAGCGGTCCATCGTGCGTTGATCCTTGATACGGGCATAGCCGGTGGTCAGCAATATCTTGATGCCGGGCTGCAGTTGCAACGCGCGCTCGGCCAGTTCGACGCCGTTGATGCCGCCGGGCATCACGACGTCGGTGAACAGCAGGTCGATGGGCTCGTCCCGCTGCAGTTGCTCGATCGCCGCGTCGGCGCTGGTGAACGCCAGCACGCGGTAACCCAGGTTCTGCAAGTGCCGCGTCGTCACCATGACGATGGCTTCTTCGTCATCGACCAGCAGGATGGTCTCGCTGCCCTTGGCCAGGGCCTGCCGATCGCTGCGCCGGCCCGGCACCTCGGCAGACTGCTGCCGGCCGGCCACCGGCAGATACAGCGTAAAGCACGAACCGCGACCCGGTTCCGATTCCACCGTGATGTAACCCTGCGAGCGCTGCACGAAGCCATAGACCATCGCCAGCCCGAGCCCGGTGCCCTTGTTGCCGGACTTGGTGGTGAAGTAAGGCTCGAAGATCTTTTCCAGCGTGTCGCGGTCGATGCCGCTGCCGCTGTCGATCACGCTCAGTTCGACGTAGGCACCCGGGCGCAACGCGATGTTGTGCAGGTATTCGACGTCCGTCACCACGCGATTGCGGGTGACGAACTGCAAGCGGCCGCCGTCCGGCATCGCATCGCCGGCATTGATGGTCAGGTTGATCAGCGCGTCTTCCAGGTCGCCGGCATGCATCTGCACCAGGCCGATGTCTGGATCGAGTTTCAGCTCCACCATGATCAGCGCCGTCAACGACTTGCTGATCAGCACTTCGAGCCCGCTCAGCACCTGGTTGATGTTCAGCAGCGCGCCGGCCACCGGGGCCTGGCGCGAGAAGTTCAGCAGGCGGCGGGTCAATACCGTACCGCGCACCGCCGCATTGCGGGCGTTTTCCAGCGTCTTGCGCACCGGATCGTCCACCGGCATCTGCAGCTCCGCCAGTTCGATGTTGCCGATGACGATGCCGAGCAGGTTGTTGAAGTCGTGGGCGATGCCGCCGCTGAGCTGGCCGATGGCTTCCATTTTCTGCGCGCGCCGCAGCGTAGCCTCGGTCTGCTTGAGCTTGGTGATGTTGGCGCTGACGCTGACGTATTCGGAAATGATGCCGCTTTCGTCGTACAGCGGCACGATGGTGGTGTGCATCCAGAAATGCCCGCCATCCTTGGCGCGATTGCAGATTTCGCCCTGCCACACACGGCCGGCGGTGATCGTGTCCCACATCTCGCGAAAGAACTCCGGCGGATGCATGCCGGAACGCAGCACGGTATTGGGCAGACCCACCAGTTCGTCGCGGTCGTAGCCGGACAAGTCGGTGAACAGGCGGTTGGCGTGCATGATGCGGCCGTCGATGCCGGTGACGGTGACGATGGCGTGCTGGTCGAGCACGTATTTCTGGTTTTCCAGCGAACGCAGCGCGCGATCCTTGTCGGTCTGCATTTCGACGATGTCGGTGACGTCCTGCAGCATGCCGTCGAGACCGGTCACCTGGCCGTCCTTGACCGCCGGAAACGCCATCGACCTCACCCATTTGTGGCGGCCCTTGGCGCTGGTCATGTGCGAGATGAGCGACGTTTCCTTGCCGGCCATCGCCAGCGCGAGGTCCGCGCGCACGCGCGTCACTTCTTCCGGCGTGATGAACGACGCCAGGTTTTCCTGGGTGGGGACGAAGTCGCGGCCCACTTCGTGGATTTCGTACATCTCGTCGGTCCACTGCGTGGTGCCGCTGGTCGCGTCGAAGGTCCAGCCGCCGAGCCGGGCGATGTGCTGCGTACGCTTGAGCATCTTCTCGCTTTGCTGCAACGCCTCGATGGTGAGCATGATTTCGGTGCGGTCGCGGCTGACGGTGACGATGGCATCGACTTCGCCGGCAGCGTTGCGCAGCGGCAGGTACCGCACTTCGATGAAGCTGCGGCCGCGGCCGGGGATCAGCACCCATTGCTCGAACAAACCTTCCTTGCCGGCACGGACATCTTCCAGCATCGGCAGGATCACGTTGCGGTAATGCTCGGGTTCGTGGGCGAAGGTCTGTTCGACCGTCATGCCGGGGAAATCGGCCGGCTCGCGCCCGAACAACATAGCATGCGGACGGTTGACCGCGAGATAACGGAATCCAGTGTCGAGAATCGACAGCATCTCGGTGGAACAATCGATCAGGCGGGCGAGAATGTCGGCCGGTGGCGTTTGAACGTTCGTCATCTTGTCGTTCATCTTGTAGTTTTCATGGCGGCACGACGAAAATGCGTGCCGTTTCCCGGTATTGCGATTTAAAGTACACCACACTCGCCTTGTCCAGTGCGGTTCAACAACAGGCTCAACGACAGGCCCAACAACAGGAAGCCCGCCGATGGAACACGCCAACCAGCCCTTTGCCGTCAAACCCGGTCGTTTCGGGCTGCTGATGTCGGATCTGCGCGGCTTCACCGCGCTGACCGGCCAATACCCTGTCGACAAGTTGGCCCCGTTGCTGAACCTGTACTTTCAACGCATGACCGAGCTGATCGGCCGACACGGCGGCGTAGTCGACAAGTTCATGGGCGACTCCATCTTCGCGCTGTTTCCGGTCGACACCGACCACCAGGCCGCGGTGGCCATGATGAGCTGCGCCGTCGATATGCAGCTGTGCATGGACGAGGTCAACCGCTACGCCGCCTCGCTGGCGCTGCCCGACATCTACATGGGCATCGGCCTCAACCTCGGCGCGGTGGTGACCTGCACGCTCGGCTCCGGCATCTACCGCGAACAAACCGTGCTCGGCGATGCCGTCAACCTGGTGGCGCGCATGGCCGCGTTCGCGCTGCGCGGCCAGGTGTTGATCAGCCCCGAACTGCTGGCCGCGGCCCGCGACCAGTTGCACATCGGCGCGTCGTTCCAGGTGATGCTCAAGGGCAAGAAGCATCCGGTGACCGTGCACGAACTGCTCGGCATCCTGCACCCGATACCGAAATCGATTCCGGTCCGGGAAAACCGCAAAGGGCCGCGCGTCGAAGTGCTGCTGCCGATCAGCTACCACCTGATCGAAGACCAGCGCGTGCGCACCAACAACGTCAAGGCCGACATCATCGACCTGTCGTACGGCGGCATGCGCATCGTGACGCCGCATTCGCACCAACTGCTCGACGAGATCAAGATCATCGTGCCGTTCGGCAGCGGCAGCGGCGACGTGTACGCCAAGGTGCTGTCGAGCGCGAACGAATCCGACGGCGGCTTCTGCATTTCCACCGAGTTCAGTTACCTCGACGAATTCACCCGCAAGTCGATCCGCAGCCTGGTCGATCACCTGGCGTAGTCCGCCGCGCCGTCACGGCTTGTCGAAACCCGGCAGATAGCGGCCCAGCGTTTTCGACAGCGAGCTCAGCAGGATCGGCTTGCCGAGCAAGTCGTTCATGCCGGATTCGAGACACTTCTCGCTGTATTCTTCCGGCGAACCGGTCACGGCGATGATCAAGGTCGGTTTGGGGCCGGGGTTTTCCGCTTCGGCCTGCCGTATCAATCTGGCGAGCGCGAACCCGTCCACCAGCGGCATCGCGCAGTCGGTCAGCACGATATCGTGCCGCACCAGGTTCCAGCTGTTGAACGCTTCGCGGCCGTTGCGTGCCGACTCCGCCGCCAACCCCAGCGCCCGCAACTGCGCCAGCAGCAACTGCTGGTTGGCGGGATTGTCATCCACCACTATCACTTTCAGCTTCCTGTCCTGCGGTTCCGCGCGAAGCGGTGTCGCCGCCGGCACCGGAGCCGCCGCCGCGGCGCTGGCCAGATACGGGGAAATTTTCGCCAGTACTTCGTCGCGCATGAACGGCTTGCTGATGAAGTCGTTGGCGCCGAGCGCCAGCAAGCGTTCCTTCTCGCCTTCGAACGCATTGGCGGTGATGGCGATCACCGGAATCGTGCCCAGCGCGGCATCCTGGCGGATCAGCCGTATCGCTTCGTCGCCGGCGATGACCGGCATGCGGATGTCCATCAACACCAGCGACGGCCGCCGCTGCCGCATCATCGCCAGCGCATCGGTGGCATTGCTGGCTTCGCGGATTTCGATGCCGCGTTCGCCCAGTATGCGTTGCAACAGCTTGCGATTGCTCTCGATGTCGTCGACCACGAGCACGTTCGGCGCGGAAGCGGCGACAGCGACGAGCGCCGCCGGTTTTTCCACCACGTCCACCGGCAACGTCACGGTGAAACGGCTGCCCTCGCCCGGCTTGCTGCGCACTTCGAGCTTGCCGTCGAGCTGGGTGACGATGTCCTTGCAGATCGCCAGTCCAAGGCCGACGCCTTCGTCGGTGAACGACTGGCTGCCGCCTTGCTCGAACACGTTGAAGATGATGCCCAGGTGTTCTTCGCGGATGCCGATGCCGGTATCGCCGACTTCGATGACGAGCAAGCCCTGGCGCGGATCGTTGCCGGCGGCGTATTCGACGCGCAGCTCCACCTTGCCGGCGCTGGTGTATTTGAAGGCGTTCGACAGCAGGTTCATGCAGATCTGGCGCACCGCCTTCGGATCCAGTTGCAGTGCCGCCGGCAACTGCGGCGACAGCGCCGTGTCGAACCGCACGCCGTTGCGCACGTTGCGCTGATGGAAATAGCCGGCGATCTCGTTGAACAGCAACAGCGGCTGTACCGCTTCGCGCCGTATCGTGTAATGGCCCGACTGCACGCGGCTCAGGTTGAGGATGTCGTCGATCAGCGCCATCAGGTGCATGCCGCTGCTGGTGATGATCTCGAGGCTTTCCTTCTGCTTGTCGGTGAGATTCCTGTCGTCGAGCATCAACTGCGAAAAACCGAGGATGGCATTCATCGGCGTGCGGATCTCGTGCGACATGTTGGTAAGGAAGATGGTCTTGGCACGGCTGGCCTGCACCGCGATTTCCTTCGCCTGTTCCGACGTGGCGATGGCATGTTCCAGTTCGACCTGACGCTGCTTGGTTTCGGTGATGTCGATGTCGATGCCCACCAGCATCGGATTCGGCCGGTTTTCCAGCTGCAGGATGCGGCCGCGGCTGCACACCCAGATCCAACTGCCGTCGCCGCGGCGCAGGCGGTGCTCGTGTTCGAGAAAATCCACTTCGCCCAGTTCCAGTTGCTTCATGGTGGCCATGAACGACGGCACGTCCTCCGGGTGCATGTAGTGCATGATGTCGGTGGCACTGGTGCGGATTTCGCCGTCGGTCGTTCCCAGCAGTCTGGACCAGTGTGGCGACATGACGATCTCGTTCCTGACCAGGTCGACTTCCCACGCGCCGGACTTGGCGTAATCGAGCGCCAGCAACCAGCGGTCCTGCACGCCCTTCAACTTGACCTCGCTGTCCTTGCGCAGCTGCTGCAAGGCCCAGTCGAGATCGTGTTGCAGATTGTCGTAGGCCAGCAGGATGAAGGCGTGGTTCAACAAGGCGATGAGGATGCTGGTGACCAGCAGCAGCGTGGTGATGAAGTCGAGACTGATCGAGTCGGCAAACTGGAAATAAAAGAAACAGAGCATGTTGAACAGGCCGATCGCCACGAACAGCGTGGCGCAGGCGACATAGGAATTCTGTTTCTTCATGCCGCTCGCGGTGAACATGTCCTTGGCCGCCAGCAGCGTGGTCACCGAGTTGAGCATGAAGATGATCTGGTTGGTGATGAACGGATTCGGCGTGACGAACAGGTACCACGCGAACAGGGCGGTAGCCACCACGCCGACCGTGGCCATGGCCGGCAGCATCGCGGGCTTGCCGAGCTGCAACCGTACGGCGACCAGGAACAGGGCCGTGCTGCCGATCAATCCCGCTTCGACGGCGAGATTGACCAGGCGATACGGCATGTACTGGCTGTAAAGCGTCGCCATGAAGGCAAGCGAATAGACGACGATGCCGGCCATCCACCAGACAGCATTGGCCTTGAAGTTGCGGAAACGCCAGAACGCGAACAGGCTCGCCAGGGTCACGAGAACCATGGTCGTGGCGCACAGGCGGATCGTTGACAGGTCCAGGTTGAACATGAATATCCGGAACGGTTCTGGGCCAGAATTCCGTTTCCGGTGTCACTCCCTAATCGACCGTTTGGGAAAAGGCTTTAGCCGAATCTTGAGGCGGCGACCGTTCGCGGTCAATCGTGGTGCAGGATGGGCAGGCGTACCACGACGATGACGCCGGGCTCGCCGATCAGGTTGTCGGCATAGATTTCGCCGTGGTGAAAGTCGGCGATCAGCTTGGCGATGCGCAGGCCGAGGCCGAGGTGCGGCAAACCCTTGGTGCCTTGCGGGCGTACCGACACCATCGAGTCGAAGATGCGGTCCTTCATCCCCGGGTCGAGTGATGGGCCGCTGTTGCTGACCGTCAGCACCGCTTCGCCGCTGTCTTCGTTGCAGGCGAGCCGCACCGGGCGGCCGGCGGCGGAAAACTCCACCGCGTTGGCGACCACCTTGTCCAGCAGTTGCACCAGGTGTTCGGCGCTGCCCTGCACCCATACCGGTTCGCCGGTGATCTCGGCGACGAAGCGCGCCGCCGGATAGACCTGGCGGTATTGCTCGACGCAGGCCGCCACCAGTTGCTCCAGCCGCAGCGGTTGCGTGTCGGTGCCTTGCAGGATCTGCTCGAGCCGCGTCGCTTCGCTCATGTTGGTGAGGATCAGGTTGAGCCGGCTGATGCCCTCTTCGGCGCGCTGCAGGTAGGTGTCGGTTTCGTGATCGGCGTGATTGAGCAGGCGCAGGTTTTCCAGCGACGAACGCACCACCGTCACCGGCGTGCGCAATTCGTGCGACAGCCGCGCGGTGAGGTTTTCCAGATACTGGTTGTAGTGGCCGATGCGTTCGACCATGCCGGCGATGGCCCGCGACAGATCGCCGATTTCGTCGCGGCTGCGCAGCGGCTGCGGCGGTTTGTGCAGGCGGCCCTTGTCGTCGATGCTGTGCTCGGCCTGGTCGCGCAGGTTGCGGATGCGGCGCGACAGCGAACCGGCGAACACCAGCAGCGCGGCGATGGTCAGCAGCAGGATCGCCAGCATGGCGTCGAACAGCGACGACAGCGACTGGTTGCGCGCGCTGTGCAGGCCGGCCAGGTTCTGATCGACCAGCACGGCACCGGCCACCTGGCCGTCGGCGGCGATGGGCCACGCGGCTTCCAGCGTGCGCATGCCGCCGGTTTCGGTGCGGTAACCGCTCTGGGCGCCGCCCTGCAACGCAACCGTCAATTGCGGGCTTTGGCCGACGTCGGCCGGCAGCGGCGGATTGTTGCGGGCATCGAGCCAGACCAGCACGCCGTCGTACAGCGGATGCAGGAAGCGGGTGCGAAACATGCGCCACAGGTTGCCGTCGGTGGAGCGCGGCGGAATCTGCAGGCCGGTGGCGTGCGTGATGTCGCCATGTTCGAACAGCAGCTGCGCTTCGCTGTCATAGACGCGCACGCGGAAATTGGCCAACGGCTGCGCCGCCAGCAGCGATTCCAAGACGCTGGCCGGACGTTGCAGCGTGCCGCCGGCGGCATTGGCGTCGCCGGATGCCACGATGGCGGCCGGCTTATCGCTGTCGGAATCGTCCACGTCTTCGACCGCGACCACCAGCGTGCGCGACGCCAGCGCCACCGGCAGTTGCAGTTCGCAGTCATAGCCGCTGTCGCTCAACGTGATGCGGCCTTCGATGCGCGGCTCCGGTACGTAGGCTTCGCGCTCCAGCGCTGCGCCGGTCTGCCGCCACGCCTGCACGGTGCCGTCGGATTGCACCGCGAGCCGGTAGTGGTTGACGCTGCCGTCGTTGCCGGCCAGCGCCAGCGTCACGCCGTCGCTGCCCTGCAACTGCAAGCCGCCCTTCGGTGCCACCACGTGGCGGTCCAGCACGCGCAGGTACAGGAACAGATCGTCGCCGTGCTCGCCGACCAGCAGGTTCATCTGCAACGGATCGCCCTGGCCACCGTCGCGATAGATGGTTTTGGCATTGCCGGGATACGGCGACGAACTGCCTTCGAGGAAGGCCTGCTCGTGCTGGCGGAAATCGCGCCAGTCGTCGAGCGTGCCGTCGTGCACGTCGGGCTTGAACGGCAATGGATAGACATAAAGCCGCGATTGGCTGTCGCCGGTGGCAGTGTTGAACAGCAACGGCCGCTCGTTCAGCGTCAGCGCCAATGCCTGCGCCATGCTGGCCACCGCCTGTTCCTGGCCGCGCTGCAGGTAGGTTTCCATCTCGCGGATGTACTGGTAGCCGAACCACGGCAACGCCAGCAGCAGCGACGACAGCGCCAGTAACTTGCTGCGCAGACCTGGGCGCCACCAACTGCGTTGTTCAGTCACGCGCCTTTCCTGCCGGCAGGTTCCAGCGATAGCCCATGCCGTACACGGTATCGATGCAGTCGAACGCCGCATCGAGCTCGACGAATTTCTTGCGCATGCGCTTGATGTGCGACGTGATCGTGCTGTTGTCGACGTAGATGCGCGACTCCTGCATCAGCGCATCGCGGCTTTTGACGTGGCCGGGAAATTTGACCAGCGCGTGCAGCATCCAGAATTCGGTGACGGTCAGCAGCACGTCCTTGCCCTGCCACGCCACCGTCAACCGGCTGAGATCCAGCGTCAAATCGCCACGCACCAACTGGCTTTCCGGTTCGGCCGGCTGGTGCAGCGCATCCTGGCGGCGGAACAGCGCGGCGATGCGGGCCAGCAGGTGCGGCATGCTGATGTCCTTGGTCAGGTAGTCGTCGGCGCCCATGCGCAGGCCGCTGACGGTGTCGAAGTCGTTGTCGCGCGCGGTGAGGAAGATGATCGGCAACGTCGCCGACTGCGAGCGCAAGCTTTGGCACAGCAGGAAACCGCCGTCGATTTCGGCCTCGAGCCCGATGTCGATGATGGCGAGATCCGGCAGCCGCGTGGCGAAGGCCGCTTGCGCCTTCTGGCGGTTGGGAAAACTCTGCACTTCATAGCCCTGCTTGCGCAGCACACTGGCGTAGTTTTCGCGCAGGGCGGCTTCGTCTTCGACGATGGCGATGCGGCGGGACATGGATATTTCCTGCTTGGAGTTACAGTTCTTGTTCTGCGGCGAACTGAGGGTTTCCGAAACACGCCGTGAACCCATCCCTGGGGGCTTGTCTGCAGCCATCCATGGCTGCAGACAGTTTCGGAAACCCTCAGTTCACCGCAGCCCTTCAAGTTCAATCCAAGCAGGAAATATAGCCTAGTTTGATTGGACAAATCCTGACGCAAATCCGCTGCCAGAATTTCGCCACTATTGGTCAGTAGCCCGCCCTTTTTGCTCCCCGCTGCCGCTGGGTTTGCGCCGTTGAATACGTGGCAACGCCGGAGCATGGCGCTCCGGGTTCGATCCCCACGATCCGACCGCCCTGGAGGAACCCGACATGATGCATGAACTGAATCTCGTCACCGGCAACCGCAGCGTTTCGTCCAGTTCGCTGACCCCGTGGCTGTTGCTGAAACACCACGAGCAACTGTTCCGCGAAATCGGCATCGACCTGTTCCGCGACGATGCCATCGAAAAACTCGGCTGGTACTCGCCATCGCTGAAACTGCCGGTGCTGATCCACAACGACATCAAGGTGTGGGACGCGCTGCCGATCTGCGAATACGTGTCGGAAACCCTGCTCGAAGGTCTCGGCTGGCCGCGGCATCCGAAGAAGCGCGCGGCGGCGCGTTCGGTGGTGGCCGAACTGCACGGCGATTTCCAGGCCTTCAAGCAGCAGTGGCCGATGCAGTGCCATCTGCGCCACAACCTGCGGCTCGACACCGCGCTCGAACGCGACATCGCCCGCCTCGACTCGATCATGAGCTGCTGCCGCCGCAAGTACGGCGACGGCGGCGACTGGATGTTCGGCCGCTTCAGCATCGTCGATGCCTTCATGGCGCCGTTCGCCATCGTGCTCGATCATCACGGCGCCGAACTGACCGGCCCGGCCGACGATTACTGCCAGTTGCTGCTGCGGCATCCGAACGTGCTGGAATGGCTGTACGAAGCCCAGCTCGAGCTGAATCCGATCCGTTACGCCAAGGCCAGCTGAATTTTTCCCCTGCGTGTTGCTGCCATATTGCCCGGCCCCCGCCGGGCTTTTTTATTGCAGTGTCAAATCCTGCCGAAAGATACCAACGAATCGAAGATCGGTCGGGATTACTCGCTTCGCTCGCCCTGCGGGCGCACGCTGGCGCGTGCGTGCTGCGCAACGCTTTGCGTTGCTTGTCGAACCCGAGAGGGTTCTCCTTACACACTCCCTCACCGCCAGACCCAATAAAAAAGCCGGCGCATGGCCGGCTCTTTTATTGGGTCTGGCGGTGAGGGAGGGATTCGAACCCTCGATACGTGATTAGCGTATACACACTTTCCAGGCGTGCTCCTTCAGCCACTCGGACACCTCACCGTATCCTGAAAACCTGCGACGAAAATGGCGGCTGCAAAGTGCGCGCACTCTAGCGGAAGCAGCATGCAAACTCAAGGTGGATCTTCCGGGATTTCCCGTCAAAAACCGCGAGTTACGCCGGCCAGCGCTGCACGAAATCGGCAAGGTTGTGCTGCGGAATCGGCCGCTCGGCGATGGTGGCAGTGCCGACATAGAGGAAGCCGACGATCTCGTCGGTTGGCTTCAGACCCAAAGCCGTCTTGACCCCCGCATCGTAGGCGGGCCCGCCGGTCAGCCAGATCGAACCGTAGCCCAAGGCATGACAGGCGACGGCCATGTTCTGCAGCGCTGCCGCCATCGAGCACACCTGCTCTACCGGTTTCTTGCCGTCCTTGATGGTTGCCACGCCGATGATGATCAACGGCGCGCGCATCGGAGTCGTCAGCAGCTTCTGCTTGCGTTCTTCGTTCTCGGGTTTCATCACGTCGACGAACATCTGCGCCAGCCGGTTGCGGCCCTCGCCTTCGACGACGAGAAACTTCCACGGCCGCAGCATGCCGTGGTCGGGCGCGCGCAGGCCGGCCTTGAGTATCTGCTCGAGTTCGGCCGGCTTCGGCGCCGGTTCGATCAGGCGCGGAGCGGCGGTTCTGGTTTGCAGGGCGGTCAAAGCGTCCACGATACACCTCTTAATTGCGGCTTCGGAATTACTGGCGGTTATAACGGGGGAACAACACGTAATCCATCATCGGCGCCGTCGAGCGCACGGGGTTGATGTCGAGGCCGCCGCGGCGCAGGAAGTTGGCTTCCACGCTGAGTTGGTACGGGCGGCACAGCAGTTGGATGTCGCAGTAGATGCGTTCGACGCAGTTCTCGTGGAAGTCGTCATGCAACCGGTACGACACCAGGTAGCGCAGCAATGACGCATGATCGATGCGCGGCCCTTGGTAGCTGATCGTCATCGTCGCCCAGTCGGGTTGGCCGGTGATCGGGCAGCGGGAGCGGAACAGATCGGTGTACACCACTTCGTCCACCGCTTCCTCGAACAGCGCTTCGGTAGCGTGCAACTGCAGCAAGCCCGGTTGCACTTCGTATTGCTCGCAGCGCACGACGAGATTGTCGAGACAGACGCCGGTCGGCGCATCGAGCAGTTCCTGCATGCCGCTGAAATCCTGCAGCAGCACTTCCACTGCGGCACCGCAGGCAGCGGCGAGATCGGCGGCGATCTGCAAGCGCGCGGTTTCCAGATCGGGAAAGCTCTCCTGGTTCAGCGAGTTCAGGTAAAGCTTCAACGATTTCGATTCGATCAGGTTCGGGCTGTCGCAGCCGAAGATGAAGCGGCCGCGCGCCACCTGCGGCTTGCCGTACAGGTCGAGCCACGACAGTTCGTAGGCGTTCCAGACATCGGCACCGGTGAACGGCAGATCGCCGGGCACCAGGCCCAGCTTGCGGCGGTTGTCGCCGCGGGGAATCGCTACCAGCAACGCCGGATCGTAACGCTGTGGATAGTCGACCTTGCGGCCCAGCGGCAAATCGCCCATCAGTTGCGCAGCCCCTTGCCGGTGTGCAGCAAGCGCAGCGAGAACGCGAACATCACCACCGTCAGCAACGTCAGCAGCCCGAGCGCCTCGACTATGTTGACGTCGCTGATGCCGAGCACGCCGTAGCGGAACGCGTTGATCATGTAGAAGATCGGGTTGAACTGCGACACCGTGCGGGCGAAGCCGGGCAGCGTATCCACCGAGTAGAACACGCCGCCGAGGTAGATCAGCGGCTGCAGGATGAAGGTCGGCACGATCGAGATGTCGTCAAAGTTGCGCGCGAACACGGCATTGATGAAACCGCCGAGCGAAAACACCACCGACGTCAGCAGCACGACGATGGCGGTGATGAAGATGTTGTGCATGTGCACGCCGCTGAACACCAGCGAAATCAGCGACGCGATCACGCCGACGCACAAACCGCGCGCGACGCCGCCGGTGACGAACCCGCACAGGATGACCCAGTTGGGCACCGGCGACACCAGCAGCTCCTCGATGCTCTTCTGGAATTTCTGGCTGAAGAACGACGACACCACGTTGGCGAAGGCGTTGTTCATCACGCTCATCATGATCAGCCCCGGCACGATGAACTCCATGTACTTGTAGCCGCCCATACTGCCGATGCGCGAACCGACCAGGTTGCCGAAGATGACGAAGTACAACGCGATGGTGATGACCGGCGGCACCAGCGTCTGCACCCAGATGCGCAGGAAGCGGCGTACTTCCTTGATGACGATGGTCTGGAACGCCACCCACAGGTAGGCGCTTTGCATGGTCTTGGCGACGGGTTGATAGGCGTTCATGCGACGACTCCGGCAGTGCTGGCCTTGGGCGCGGCGGCGGCCTCCGCCGGTTTGTGCAGCAACGACACGAACAGCTGTTCCAGCCGGTTGGTCTTGTTGCGCATGCTCTTGACGCTGATGCCGCGGTCGCTCAGCAGCGTGAACACATGGTTGAGGTCCTGGCCCTGTTCGATGCCGACTTCGAGCGAGGTTTCGTCGAGCAGTTTGACGTCATAACCCGGCAGCAACGGTGCCGCCGTCATGTGGGTGTTGGTGTCGAGCACGAACCATTCCTGGTGCAGCGTCTGCAGCAACTGCTTCATGCCGGTGTTCACCACGATCTCGCCCTTGTCGATCATCGCGATGTTGCGGCACAGGCTTTCGGCTTCTTCCAGGTAGTGCGTGGTGAGAATGATGGTGGTGCCGTTCTTGTTGATCTGCTGCAGAAACTCCCAGGTCGAACGCCGCAGCTCGATATCGACGCCGGCCGTGGGCTCGTCGAGGATCAACAGTTTCGGTTCGTGGATCAGCGCGCGCGCGATCAACAAGCGACGCTTCATGCCACCCGACAGCACGCGCGCCTGCTGGTTGTGTTTTTCCCACAGGCCCAACTGACGCAGGTATTTTTCCGTGCGTTCTTTCGCCACCTTGGCCGGCAGGCCGTAATAGCCGGCTTGCGTCACGCAGATGTCGAACACCTTCTCGAACAGATTGAAGTTGATTTCCTGCGGCACCACGCCGAGGTTCAGCTTGGTTTCATAGACGTGGGTTTCCACGTTCTGCCCGAAGACTTCCACCAGTCCGGACGTCTTGCGCACCAGCGTGGCGATGACGCCGATGGTGGTCGATTTGCCGGCACCGTTGGCGCCCAGCAGCGCGAAGAAATCGCCCTGCTGCACGTCGAGCGAGATGCCGTTGAGGGCTTTGTGGCCGTTGGAATAGGTTTTGTACAGATTACGGATCGAGATGGCGGGCGTCATGGGAAGGCTTGCGGAAGGAGTGAACGACAAATTCGGCGCGCAAGCATAGCAAAATTGGAGCCGCGACGGTGGCCCTGTCCGGGGGTTTCCAGCTCCCCCGGCCACGGCCTTTGCCCCAGGGCAGGCACATCCTTGTGCTCGGCCTCAACATAGTCACTGGCGCCGACTTTCGCCAAAAAATATTTCTGCTTTCCCCATGCGACTGCCTCCTCGGGCGCCGTAGGATTTATCCGAAGGCGACTGCTAGAATCCCCACACAATTTCAGGTTGTCGATTCGCATGCTGCTGCCCGTTTCCATCATCGTCGTCGCTGCGCTGCTGGCGTTGATCGTATGGTGGCTGCAGCGGCAGGAAACCCGGGATCGACGCGATTCGGTGGATCGCAGCGGCGAACTGCCGCCGTTGCAGAGCACCGGCCTACCGGACTTCATACAACCACCCACTGCCGCGCCGCCACCAGCGGCGAACTTGCAACCATCGCCAGTCAACTCACGACCGGTGCAGACGACCGAGCCAGTGCCGGTCAGCACTGCCTGGCAGGACGAGGTCAAACGGCTGAAGGACACCGGCGACCTCGAACTGGGGCTGGCGCTGTGTCAGCAACATTTCCCCAAGGCACAGGCCTTCCAGCAATCCGCCATCCTGTTGCGGCTGCAGTTGAAACAAGCGCTCGAACGGCAACAGGATCCTACCCCGCTGCTGACCCGCCTCTATCGCAGCGCCGTGCTGGCCGACCTGTTCCGCGGCGGCGCCCCGCTCAAGCCCGCCAATGCGCGCCAGACACTGAAGAACCTGGCCATCCACGAATTCCGCTACCAGGACATCGGCCATCGCCAACTCAAACTGTTGACCAAGGGTGACGCCAAATTGCTGGAGCAGCACTGGGGCCAGCCGTCGCAGCACCAGCATGCCGAAATCGCACTGGGCACCGCGTGGGAAAACCTGTGCCGGTGAACCAGCGCGCTTCTGGCATAATTGCCCGATTGCCAACCAACCCCAGTGCCTGAATGCAGGAAGACCGCCGACAACCGCAGGAATCCACCGCGCTCTCGCCCGAGCTCGTGCAACGCGGCAAGCAGCAGTTGGAAAGCGAAATCCGCATCCTCGAAACCTGGCTGCAGCAACTGGACGAGACCCGCAAGGACAACCCCGAGTCGCTGGCCGCGCGCAAGGCCTACACCGACATGCTGCAAAGCCGCAAAGACCTGCTGGCCGTGCTGCGCAAACAAGGCTGACCTCCCGGAGATTGCATGCTGACCCAAGCCCAAGCCACCACCATGCTGACGCTGCAGGCGGAAATGAACGCCAAGGTCAACCCCAAGTGGGTCGAGGCCGCCTACCCGTACTTGCGTGCCGTCGTAGTCGAAGGCGCCGAAGCGATGGAAC
>DATJXP010000019.1:0-6670 GCA_035500035.1 Candidatus Acidiferrum sp.
ACCCGTTCTCGTTGCTGAAGGCGCTGAAGCCGGTGTTGAAGCCGGGCGGTACCGTTTACGTATCGCTGCCCAATGTCGCCAACGTGGCGGTGCGACTAAAATTGCTGGTGGGCCGCTTCGAATACGAAGAAGCCGGCATCATGGACATGACGCATCTGCGCTTCTTCACCATCGCGACCGCGCGCCAGATGGTGCAGGAGGCAGGATTCCGCATCGTGCGGGAGACCTACAGCAACTGGAATTGGAGCCTGCTGCCGCGCGGATTGTTGCGGGCATTGCGGCTCAGGCGCGTGGAGCAGTGGATCCGGAACGGTCTGACCCGGTTGCTGCCCGGTCTGTGCGCCACCCAGATCATGCTGGTGGCAGTCCGCGATTGATGGGCTTATGAGACGAATGAAATACAAGATAGACATCAGCACCAGGCTCGGCATGCAAGCGGCCTACTTCCTGCTCGGCAACATGTTCACGTTGCTGGTCGGATTTCCGTTGCAGGTATTCGTGGCGCGGCAGCTTGGCGCCGGCGAACTCGGCATGTTCAGCGTCGCCGAAGGCATCATGGGCCTGATGGGTAGCCTGCTCAGCTTCGGCCTGGCGCAGGCACTGGTCAAATTCGTGCCGGCCTGCCTGGAACAAAAAGACTATCAGGGCGTGCGCACGCTGGTGATCAGGGGCGGGCAGATGCTGTTGTCGGTGGGCCTGTTTGCCGTGCTGGCCAGTTGGCTGCTGTTGCCGCTCGCACGCGAATACTGGGGCGCGTTGCAGCAATATCCCTACCTGCTGACGGCAATGAGCTGGATGATTCCGCTCGGACTGATGATGTACTTCCTGCAGCAGGGCCTGCGCGGCTTCCAGGAGATCGGTTTCGTCGTAGTTAGCAACTCGTTCCTGCAGCTCGGCATCAAGGCCGTGCTGGCGACGGTGCTGCTGTGGCTCGGGTTCCGGCTCGGCGGCTATGTGCTGGCCGTGGTGGCGTCGTCCACCGTGGCCTGTTGCCTGCTGGCGCTCGGCTTGTGGCGCAAGGTATCGGCGCTGCCGGTGACGGATCCGCAGCAGACCCGTTCGTTCGATCGCCGATGGTTCGAATATTCGCGGGTCATGTACGGCAACTCGCTGCTCAGCATCGGCGCCACCTACCTCGACCGCTTCCTGCTCGGCCTGCTCGACGGTTCGGCGCCGGTGGGCATCCTGCTGGTGACCAAACAGTTGCAACAGATGCCGGGGGTGTTCCTGCAGATGTTCATGGCAGTGGTGACGCCGATGTTTTCCGCCGCCCACGTGCGCGACGACAAGGCCGAGCGGCAGCAACTGCTGCATTTCACGGTGGATTGGGTCACGCGGTTGTCGGCGCCGATCTGCATCTTCCTGCTGTTGTACGCCGAGCCGCTGCTCAATCTCTACGGCAACGAATTCGCCGAGAAGGGCGCCTTGCCGTTACGCATCCTGGTGATCGCGCAGTTGTCGCACCTGGCCATCGGGCCGCTGGCGTCGCTGCTCGGCATGAGCGGCAAGGAAAACTTCCTGCTGAAACTGGCGGTAGGGGAGCAGGTGCTGATCATTACCGGCATGTTCCTGCTGGTGCCGCGATACGAGCTGACAGGCGCGGCGCTGACGCTGGCGTTGAACGCGCTGTGGCAGAACGCCGCCATCCTCTACGTGGCGAGGAAGGATTTCGCGATCCGCTGGCTGAACCGGCGTTACTGGCGGTGGCCGCTGCCGACGCTGGCGTCGGTGGCCGCAGGCGGCGGCATGCTGATGTACGGCCCCAGCGAGCCCGGCATCCTGACGCTGGCGTTGACCATGCTGTTCATCTATGCGGTATTCAACCTGGTGTTCCTGATGCAGGGTTTGCATCCGGACGACCAGTTGCTGTTTGCCTACATCCGCGAGCGCATCCTGGTCAAACGTGGCCTGCTCGGCGTCATCAAGGACATGATCTACCAGCACGTGCTCAGCAAACTGGCCGACATGCGCGGTCGCGGCGTGTACAGCCTGCATGCCGACCAGTTCAAGTGCATCTTCATCCACATTCCGAAGGCCGCCGGCACCAGCGTGGCGCTGACGCTGTTCAATCAGGGGTCGAGCCACATTCCATGGTTCGATTACTACAACGCCAATCCGGACAAGTTCCGCCGCTATTACAAGTTCAGTTTCGTGCGCAATCCGTGGGACCGCGTGGTATCGACCTATTTCTTTCTCAAGCGGGGCGGCATGAACGAAGCCGACGCCGCCTGGGCCAAGGCCAACCTCGCGAACTATCCGACCTTCGAGAGTTTCGTCAAAGGCTGGCTCAACGAAGACAACATACACAGCTGGGAACATTTCCGGCCGCAGTACTACTTCATCTGCGACGAGGAAGGCCGCGTGCAGGTGGACTTCGTCGGCAGGGTGGAAAACATGGAGCACGATTTCAACGTGGTGGCCGCGCGGCTCGGCTGTTCGCGCCCGCTGGCGAAAGTCAACGTCGGCAACCTCAAGCATTACAGCCAGTACTACACCGAGGAGTCGCGGGAAATCGTGGCGAGGGTGTATGCGAGGGACGTCGAGCTGTTCAAGTACACGTTCGAGACGGTCTGACGACGCCATGACCAAACAAGAAGCGAGCCAGTCATGAAAGCCGGGGAAGACCGCAGCGAGTTGCTTTTCAGCGAGGTTGCCGATCGCGCCGAGTGGACATCCCAACTCGAGGCGACCGCGATGGGCAGCCTGTACAACAGCTGGAGCTGGGGCGATTACAAGGCTACGCAGGGATGGCAGGTCGTGCGCCTGCTCGGCCGTGACGACGGCGGCAAGGCCAAGGCCGCGTGCCAGTTGCAGATCAAACGGGTCGGTCCCTGTCGGGTGCTGTTGCTGCAGGGTGGTCTGCGCTGCGCCGGCCTGCGCGACGAACAACTCGCCGCCGCCTTCGAGGCCTTGGTGCATGACAAGTTGCAGGTTTCGCCGTTCGACATCGTGCTGGTGAACTACCACGACCATTCCGATCCGGTTTGCATCCGCGGCCTGCTGCGGGCGGGATTGCGGCCGCACGTCAATGGCCGCATGTACAGTTTCTTTTTCGATTGCGACGCGCCGCCGGCAACGCTCGAAGGCCGCCTGTCGAGCAACTGGCGCCACAACCTCAAACGCGCGCTGAAGAATGCCGAGCTGAAAGTGTGCTGGTGCGAGACCGACTCCGAACGCGGCGCGGCGCTCGATGCGTTCCAGCGGATGTATGCGAGCCTGACGCAGCGCAAGGCGTTCGCGCAGGCGGTGGACGTGGCGGCGATGAAGGACATCATCGTCGCCGACCGCAATTTCCACATCGCATCCGCCGAAGCCGCCGGAGCCGCGGTGGCGATCCGCATCGGCTACCGGTCCGGCGACTGCATCGTCGATTTTCTGGCGGCGTCGAACGAGCTGGCGATCAAGAACTACGCCAACTACCTGCTGGTGTGGAGCATGATCGTCAAGGCCAGCGAGGCCGGGCTGCGCGGATTCGAATGCGGCGGCATCGACCCGTACGGCAATTCCGGCGTGTACAACTTCAAGAAGGGTCTCGGTGCCACGCTGACGATGAATGGACCGCTGTGGATTTACGCGAAGAGCAGATTGCTCGGCACGCTGGCATTGCTGGCGCTGGCATGGAGCACCTGAGGTGGGGCGCCAGTCGTGAAGATACTGTTCGTCGCCGAATCGCCGTCGTGGGTGGATCACCACATTGCCGGCAGTCTGCGGGCGATGGGACACGAAGTAGTGCGTTACCGCTACGGCACCCATGTCGGCGAATTCTACGGCCGTGCCCGTGCCGGCGAGCGAATGCGCAAGAACGACGAACTGCTGCAACTGGCGACATCGCAGGCGCGCGACGGACTCGACCTGATCTTCTGTTACGTCTATGACGACTTCCTGCTGCCGGAGCATGCGCGCAAGCTGGCCGCGCTCGGCGTGCCGTTGGTCAATTTCAACGTGGACATGGTGAACCAGTGGTACCGGCAAAGTCGCACGGCGCGGTTTTTCACGCGCGTGCTGTGCGCACAGAAAGCCAACATGCGGCAGCTCGCACGCTACGGTGCGAAAGTGCTGTATTTCCCGATGGCGGCGCCGCTGCCGGCCAACGACGGCGACGACGGTTGGCGGCCGGCGGCACCGGTTACCTTCGTCGGCACGCCGATGCCGTTCCGCCTGCGCGTGCTGGGCGAGCTGCATCGCGCCGGCGTGCCGCTGGCGGTGTACGGCAAGTGGTGGCGCGAACAACGCCAGGCGCTGCCGGACCGCAACCGCGAAAAGCTCGTCAGCGACATCGTGCACTACGGCTGGCCGCGGCTGCGGGCCGAAGGCGTCGGCGCGATGGCGAACGCGTTGCGCCAGCGTTTGCGCCCAACGCAGTCGCCGGCGCTCGATCCGTTGCCGGACAGCGTGCTGCATGGCTTCGTGCCCGATGGCCGCATGCAGGCGTTGTTCCGTCACTCGCGCATCAATCTCGGTTTTTCCCGCATGAGCGGCGACGATCCGGCAGTGCCCGGCATCAACCAGGTGAAGCTGCGCGATTTCGAAGTGCCGATGGCAGGCGGTTTCTACCTGATGGAACACGCGCCGGATTACGACGAACTGTTCGTGCCAGGCCGGGAAGTGGAGACGTGGCGCACGCTCGACGAATTGAACGACAAGCTGCGTTATTACCTCGACCATCCGGCGCAATGCGCGGCGATCGCACAGGCGGGCGCGCGACGGGCGCGGGCCGAACACAGCTGGCAGCATCGCTTCGCGCAATTGTTCACCGAGTTGGGATTGCGAGGCTGACATGCGCATCCTTTGCCTGACTCCATGGTTTCCGGCCTGGCCCGGCGCGCAAAGCGGCAACTTCATCCTCGATTCCGTTGCTGCGCTGCATGCGCAAGGCCATCAGGTCAAAGTGCTGGTGGCCAGGGCTTGGCATCCGGCGTGGGCCGGCTGGCTGCATGACGATTGGGGTCGGCCGCGGCTGCAACCGGAACTGCACGATTCCGAGCTGGGGGTGGAAGCCGTCACCTATCTGTCGATTCCGCGCAATCTGCTGCGGGCGCTGAGCTGGCGCTGGTTCCATGCCCGCGTGCAGCCGGCGTTGCGTGCGACAGTCGCGCGGTTCAAGCCCGACGTGATACTGGCACACACCGAGCTGATGGGCGCAGCGGCAGTGGCGGTCGGCAAGGCCAGTGGCCTGCCCAGCGTCGTCGTACTGCACGGCATCAATCCCGATCCGCGGCTCGACACCGCGGCCGAACGCCAGCGTCTGCGGGAAACACTCGATGCGGCGACGCGCGTCGTGCTGGTCGGCGAACCGCTGCGGCAATATTTTGCGGCGCGCAGCGGCCACCACGATCATTTCCGCATCGTCCACAACGGCTTCGTGCCGCCGTCACGAGTGCGATCGGCAGAACCGTGTCCGACAACGCTGCGCTTGATCAGCGTGTCCAATCTGCATGCCGGCAAAGGCATCGACCTGACGTTGCGGGCGTTGGCGCAATTGCACCGGCAAGGCAACGCCGCGTGGCACTACACCGTCGTCGGCGATGGTGCCGAACGCACGCCCTTGCAGGCATTGACTGCGGAACTGGGTTTGTCGGCGCAAGTGACTTTCGTCGGCGCCATCGATCATGCGGCGGTCTATGACAGGCTTTGCCAGGCCGATGTGTTCGTGCTGCCGTCATGGCGCGAAGCGTTCGGCATCGCCTGGCTGGAAGCGATGGCGTGCGGCTTGCTGGCCATCGGCGTGCGCGATCAGGGGCCGTCTGCGTTCATCCGTGATGGCGACACCGGTCTGCTGGTACAACCGCAGGACGTGGAAGACCTGGCGCAGTGCCTGCAGCGCATCTTCAGTACGCCGGCGGCGATGCAGCAGTTGGCGCGGCGCGGGCAGGCCTTGGTCACGCGCGAATTCACTTGGGCCGCCCATGCCGGCAAACTGGCTGCCGTGTGCGACGAAGCCAGGAGTGCACGCTGATGCAGTCCGGCAAAGTGTTGATGCTCTACCTGGAACCGACGCCGTATCTGCTGGGGCTCATCGCTTGTCTGCGGCAACGCTGGTCCGCCGGGCTCGACGTGGTGTTTGCCGGCACCAACCTGAGCCAGCGCTGGGAATTGCCGCTCGAACGCGATGGCCTCGAACTGCTGCCGCACGATCGCAGGCAACTGTGGCGACGGTTGCGCGAACTGATCGGCAGCCGGCGTCATTGCGTGATCCATCTCGCCGGTTGGGGCGGCCACCCGGCGTTGACGATGGCGTTGCTGTTGGCCTGGTGGCACGGCATCGCGGTGACGGTCGAATCCGACACGCCGTTACCGCCACGCCTGGCGTGGTGGAAGCGCGGCATCAAGCGGCTGGCGTATCCGCTGTTGTTCCGCCTGCCGGCCTTGTTCATGCCGGGCGGCACGCGGCAGGCGGCGATGCTCGCACATTACGGCGTGCCGGCCGCGCGCATCAGCATCGTCGGCATGACGGTCGATGTGACGGCCATCAGTGCGCATGTGCGCGCCATCGACCCGCAGCAGCGCACGGCGATACGCGAACGGCTCGGCATCGTCGCCGGCGATGTCGTGCTGCTCTATGTGGGACGCATGGAGCCGCACAAGGGCATTGCCGATCTGCTGGAAGCATTCCGCGGTCTCGGCCAGCCCCAGGCCCGCTTGTTGCTGGTGGGTGAGGGCTCGTTGTCGC
>DATJXP010000020.1:0-5295 GCA_035500035.1 Candidatus Acidiferrum sp.
CGTCGACCAGCGGCATCCTGCCCGGCCTCGGCGCCGGCATTTACACGGTGTCGAAGATGGCGGCAGTGGCGCTGATGGAAGAACTGCGGCTGGAGTTGCGCAACAGCAACATCGGCACGACGGCCTTCGTGCCGGGACTTACCACATCCAATATCGGCCAAAGCGAAAGCTACCGTCCCGACAGTCTGAAAAATCTCGAAATCGATTCGGCTGGCGAAATCGCACCGCCAACGCCGCCACGCGCCGCGGCTGCCGGCGCAGCGGCAGCGCGGCGAGCGCCACCGTCAGCCGACACCACGCCGTACGCGCGCCGGCCGCACGATCCGATGGTCGCCGGCTACCTGGTGCTCAACGGCATTCTCAACAATGATTTGTACGTGGTCGCGCAGCCGGAGTACCGCGCCGGCATCGAAGCGAAAGCGATGGCGTTGCTGGAATCGATGCACCCGGTCAAGCCGTTGCCGGACTCGATGTACGGCAGCAATTCATTCCGCTGTCCGATCTATGTGCAGGAAATCGCCCATCGCCGCGCCACGTTGAAGCGCGACATCAAGGGCATTTAGATTGCGTTGATCACCCGCGCAGCGTGACAGCTGCGCGGAGGTTGCAACCACGGTTTATTTGGCTGCCAGTTCGGCCTGGCTCCAGCCGCCGCCCACCGCTTCGATCATCGTCACGCTGCCGGTCAGCCGGTCCAGCAGTACCGTCAACGCCGATACTTCGCTGTTCAAGCGCGTGGTTTGCGACGAGATGACGCTGATGTATTGCACAGTGCCGCCCTTGTACTGGCTCAGCGTCAGGGCTTCGGCTTCCCTGGCGGCGGCAACGGCGGCTTCGCTGATCACCGCCTGTTTTTCCAGCACACGCAGCGTGACCACCGCGTCTTCCACCTGCTGGAAACCGGACAACACGGTTTGCCGGTAGTTGTCCACGCTGGCCTCGAACGCGGCGCGGGCCTGTGCGGTGCGCGCCGTGCGTGCGCCGCCATCGAATACGGTTTCGGCCAATGCGGGGCCGAACGCCCACACGCGATTGGACGCGTTGACCAGGCCGTCGAAACCGTTGTGGGTGAAATTGTCGGTGCCGCTCAACGTCAGGCTGGGGAAGAAGGCGGACTTGGCCACGCCGATCTGCGCATTGGCCGCTTCGACGCGACGCTCGGCTTCGGCGATGTCGGGCCGCCGCTCCAGCAACGTCGACGGCAGGCCGGGCGGTATCGTCGGCACCACGGTCGGCATCGGCGCAGGGCTCAATGAAAAAGTGGCGGGCTGTTGCCCGACCAGCACGGCGAGGGCGTGTTCGAGCAAGGCGCGCTTGATGGCGGCGTTGGCCTGTTGCGATTGGCTGTTGAGCAACTGGGTGCGCGCGGTGACGACGTCGGCCTTCGATGCGACGCCGAACTTGTAGCGGCTCTCGGTGATCTTCAGCGACTGTTCCTGATCGGCCACGGTATCGTCGAGCAGGCTCTGCAAGCGATCCTGTGCGCGCAGCTGGAAATAGGTCGAGGCCAGTTGCGCCTGTTCCGATAACCGGGCTGACGCCAGCGCCGCCAGCGACGACAGCGCCGAAGCACGGTCGCCTTCGACCGTGCGGCGTATCTGGCCCCAGATGTCGGCGGTCCAGCTGACGCTGGCACCGACGCGGTCCGATGCTTGCGGGCCGGCGGTGCCGGCACCAGTGCGGTTCTTGCTCGCGTTGACGCTGAGCGTGGGCCAGAATCCGGCCTGCGCCTGTTTGACCAGGGCCTGCGCTTCGTCCACCGCGGCGACCGCGGCCTTGATGTTTTCGTTGGACAGGTTGACCTGCTGTTCGAGCCGGTTCAGCACGTCATCGTGATAGATCTCCCACCACGAGCCATGATTCAACGCATCGTTGGGCTCGCTCGCTTTCCAGCCGACCTGTTCCTTGTAACTGTCGGCCACGACGATTTCCGGGCGCTTGTAGTCGGGGCCCACGGCGCAGCCCGCGACGAGCGCGACGGAAGCTACCAAGAGTCCACGTGTGAATTTCATATGCTGGTCTCCAACAACTGGCCGCCGCCCGTTGCGGCAGGTGCCGCCGGGCGTGCTTTCTTGGGCGTACTGAAGCGGCGGACATACAGGTAAACCACCGGAGTGGTGTACAGCGTCAGCAACTGGCTGACGATGAGTCCGCCGACGATGGCAATGCCGAGCGGCTGACGGAATTCGGTGCCGTCGCCGCTGGCGACCGCCAGCGGCATGGCGCCGGCGATGGCGGCACAAGTCGTCATCATGATCGGGCGGAAACGCAACGCGCAGGCATGGGCAATGGCGCTGCGCGCATCCATGCCGAGCGTACGTTCGGCATCGAGCGCGAAGTCCACCATCATGATGGCGTTTTTCTTGACGATGCCGATCAACAACAGGATGCCGAGGAAGGCGATCAGGCTGAATTCGGTGTTGGTGGCCATCAGCGCCAGCAACGCGCCGAGGCCGGCCGACGGCAGCGTCGACAGGATCGTCAGCGGCTGGCCGTAACTTTCGTACAGCATGCCCAGCACCAGGAAGATCGCCAGCAGCGCGGCGGCCAGCATCATCGGCTCGGTGCTCAGGCTCTGACGGAACAGGTTGGCGGTACCGTAGGCGCTGCCGTGCACGCTGATCGGCATGTGGATGTAGTTCATCGTGCGTTCGATGGCGGCGATGCCGGTTTCCAGCGATTCGCCTTCAGGCAGGTTGAACGAAAACGACGTCGAGATCGACGTGCCGGTGTGATTGACCTGCACCGGCGTGGTGGAAGTCTGGAAGTGGCTGAACGCCGACAGCGGAATCATGGTTTCTTTCGACGTGCTGACGGCCGCGCCGGTCGAAGTGTTGCCGCGCCCCGCGTTGGCGAGCGAGTTCGCCGCCAGGTTGCGCGCGGCATCCTGGGCCGGGTTGTTGGCGGCCGCCGCCTTGGTGCCGGCCGGTTTCTTGACGGTGACGTTGACGCCAGCCTGCGTGGTCTGGGTGCCGCTGGCGGCGCCGCCGGACGTGCTGACGTAAATCTGTTTGAGGATGTCGGGGTTCTGCAGGAATTCCGGCGAGATTTCGGTGACCACGTGATACTGCTGCGGACTGAACGGGTTGTAGATGGTGGAAACCTGCGCCTGGGTGAACGCGGCGCCGAGCGTGTTGTCGATCTGGCTCTCGGTCAATCCCAACTGCGACGCCATGTCGCGGTCCACCACCAGGTCGGTTTCGAGCCCGCCTGGCTGCTGGTCGGTGTCGACGTCTTCCACTTCCGGGATGTCCTGCAACGCCAGCCGCAATTTCTGCGACCATGTTTGCAGCTCGTGCAGGTCGTCGCCCAGCAACGTGTATTGATATTGCGAGTTGGCGGAGCGACCGCCGCCGCCGCGCAGATCCTGCACCGAGTTGAGGAAGGCCCTGACGCCGATCACCTTGTTGAGCTGCGGCCGCAGGCGCGCAATGATGCGATCAGCCGACGCATCGCGTTGCGACAGCGGCTTGAGCGCGATGGTGAGGTTGGCAAAGGAACCGTTGTTGACGTTGCCGCCGACGCTGGCGACCGCCGGATCCTGCTGGATGATCTGCACCACCTGCTGCAACTTGGTTTTCATCAGCTGGAACGACGACGTGGAATCGCCGCGCACGCCGCCCTGCAGCATGCCGGTGTCCTGCTGCGGGAAGAAGCCCTTGGGAATCACCACGTACATGTAGACGTTGAGCACGATGGTGGCCAGCAACAGCACGATCATCGTGCGCGGATGGTTGAGCGCGACGTCGAGCGTGCGCACGTAGCCGGATTTCAGCGTGGCGAAAAAGCGTTCGAAGGCCGCGCCGAACCGCGACGGCTTGTGGTCGCGTTCGCGCCCCAGCAAGCGTGCGCTCAACATCGGCGTGGTGGTGAGCGAGATCGCCAGCGAAATGAGGATGGCGACCGCCAGCGTATTGGTGAATTCGCGGAACAGGCGGCCGACCAGGCCGCCGGCGAATTCGAACGGAATGAACACGGCGACCAGCGACAGGCTCATCGATACCACGGTGAAGCCGACTTCGCGCGCGCCGACCAGCGCCGCCTGCATGCGCGACATGCCGGCTTCGATGTGGCGGGTGGTGTTCTCCATCACCACGATGGCGTCATCGACGACGAAACCGGTGGCGATGGTCAGCGCCATCAGCGTGAAGTTGTTGAGACTGTAGCCGAGCAGGTACATCGCGACGAAGGTACCGACCAGCGACACCGGCACCACCAGCGCCGGAATCAGCGCGGCGCGGTAATTGTTGAGGAACATGTAAACCACCAGCACCACCATCGCCACCGCCAGCATCAGGGCACCTTCCACCTGGTGCAGCGAAGCACGAATGGTGACGGAACGGTCGAGGATGGTTTCCAGATGAATCTTGGGATCGATGTCGGTATTGAGGCGCTCGAGTTCCGCCTTCACGGCATCGACCACTTCGATGATGTTGGCGCCGGGTTGCTGGATCACCTGTACCTGCACCGCGGCCTTGCCGTTGTAGAGGCCGTAGGTGCGCCGGTTTTCGGTGGCACCGTCCTGCATGTCGAGCACGGTGGCGACATCGCTGAGGCGCACGATGGCACCGTTGCGGTTGGCGATGATCAGGTGGCGGTATTGTTCGGCCGTGCGCGCGTTGTCGTTGGTGTAGATCTGGTAGTGCAGTTGTTCCGATTCGATCGAACCCTTGGGCGCGTTGGCATTGGCGTTGGAAATGGCGGCGCGGATGTCGGAGAGGCCGATGCCGTACTTGGTGAGCGCCATCGGATTGATTTCCACCCGCACCGCCGGCAGCGCGCTGCCGTTGACGTTAATGACGCCGACGCCGTTGATCTGCGACAGCCGCTGCGAGATCAGCGCATCGGCGGCATCGTAGATCTGGCCCTGCGTCAGCACGTCGGAGGTCATGCCGATGACGAGGATCGGCGATTGCGAGTTATCGACCTTGCGATAGGTCGGATTGCGGGTGAGCGCCGACGGCAGGTCGGCATGCGCCGCCACGATGGCCGCTTGCACATCGCGGGCGGCGCCGTTGATGTCGCGATCCATGCCGAAAGTCAGCTGGATGTTCGACGAGCCCACCGAGCTCGACGAGGTCATGTCATCGACGTCGGCGATGGCGCCGAGGTGGCGCTCGAGCGGCGTCGCCACCGAGCTCGCCATCACTTCGGGGCTGGCGCCGGGTAGCGACGCCGACACGTAAATTGCCGGGGTTTCCACGTTCGGCAGCGGTGCCACCGGCAGCATCGTGAACGCCGTCGCACCGGCCAGCGCCACGCCGATGGTCAGCAGGATGGTGGCGACCGGGCGGT